>NZ_JBRIMB010000011.1:0-143620 GCF_052977265.1 Shewanella sp. 0m-8
GCTGAGACTGCACGTATTGCGGCTGAAAATGCCGCCGTGGCAGAAGCTGAAGTTCAAAGAGTTGCTGCAGAGCAAGTGGCTCAAGCTGAGACTGCACGTATTGCGGCTGAAAATGCCGCCGTGGCAGAAGCTGAAGTTCAAAGAGTTGCTGCAGAGCAAGTCGCACAAGCTGAAGCTGCACGCATTGAAGCTGCACGCATTGAAGCTGAACGCATTGAAGCTGAACGCATTGAAGCTGAACGCATTGAAGCTGAACGCATTGAAGCTGCACGCATTGAAGCTGCACGCATTGAAGCTGAGCGCATTGAAGCTGAACGTATTGAAGCTGAGCGTATTGAAGCTGAACGCATTGAAGCTGCACGCATTGAAGCTGCACGCATTGAAGCCGAGCGCATTGAAGCTGCACGCATTGAAGCTGAACGCATTGAAGCTGAGCGCATTGAAGCTGAGCGTATTGAAGCTGAACGTATTGAAGCTGAACGTATTGAAGCTGAGCGCATTGAAGCTGCACGTATTGAAGCTGAACGCATTGAAGCTGAACGTATTGAAGCTGAACGTATTGAAGCTGCACGTATTGAAGCTGCACGTATTGAAGCTGAAACTGCTGCAGAGCAAGCGGCACAGCTAGAAGCGGCAGAAGAGCAGCAGCCAGAACCGCAAGCTAAACCAGTAAAAGAAGGCTTATTTGCCCGCCTTAAGCGTGGCTTAAAACGAACCAGTGAAAGCATTGGTAGCGGCTTTATTGGTTTGTTTAGCGGGAAGAAGATCGATGAAGATCTTTTTGAAGAGCTAGAAGAGCAGTTATTGATTGCCGATGTGGGTGTTGAAACGACGACACGCTTGATTAAGAACTTAACTGAGCAAGCGAGTCGCAAGCAGCTAAAAGATGGCGAAGCGCTGTATGAGTTACTGCGCGAAGAGATGCAAAAGACGCTAGATCCGGTTTCTGTACCATTAGTGCCAGAAAACGCCGATGGCCCATTTGTGATCTTAATGGTCGGTGTTAATGGTGTGGGTAAAACCACCACCATTGGTAAGCTTGCTAAGCAATATCAAGCGCAAGGCAAGTCGGTCATGTTAGCGGCAGGTGACACTTTCCGCGCAGCAGCGGTTGAGCAGCTACAGGTTTGGGGTCAACGCAACAATATTCCGGTTATCGCTCAGCACACAGGTGCAGACAGTGCATCGGTATTGTTTGATGCATTACAAGCGGCTCGCGCTCGTAATGTCGACGTATTGATAGCCGATACTGCAGGCCGTTTGCAGAATAAAGCACACTTGATGGACGAGCTTAAGAAAGTCGTTCGAGTGATGAAGAAGCAAGATGAAACGGCGCCACACGAGGTGATGTTAACCTTAGATGCAAGCACGGGTCAGAACGCGATTAGTCAGGCGCAGTTATTCCAAGAGGCGGTTGGCGTAACGGGTATTACTATCAGTAAGCTAGACGGCACCGCAAAGGGTGGCGTTATCTTTGCGATCGCTGACAAGTTTGGTATTCCAATTCGTCATATCGGTGTGGGTGAGCAGATCGACGATCTACGTACCTTCGATGCGAAAGACTTTATTGAAGCTTTGTTTAGTCAAACAAAAGACGACAAAGACGTTAAATAGCGTTAGCTTATAGAAGATAATTTAAGCTGCATACTCGATGTGATAATACCAACTAATAAGAAATCTAATTAATGATTCGATTTGAGCAGGTAAGTAAAGTTTACCCCGGAGGGCAAAAAGCCCTATCGGATGTGAGTTTCCATCTAAAGCGTGGTGAGATGGCCTTTTTAACGGGTCACTCAGGCGCCGGTAAGAGTACGCTGCTCAAGCTGATCACCGTTATCGAAAGAGCTAACGGTGGTCGCGTTTCGATTAATGGCCACGATATCGCTAAAGTCACCCGCTCGCAGGTGCCTTATCTGCGCCGCGATATCGGTATGATTTTTCAAAACCATCATTTATTAATGAATAAAAGCGTGTTCGATAACGTGGCTTTACCTTTGATCATTGAAGGTTTTTCGATTGGTGAAATTCGTAAGCGAGTAGCCGGAGCGCTGGATATGGTCGGCTTATATGGTAAAGAGCGACATAATCCTATTATGTTGTCAGGCGGTGAGCAGCAGCGTGTGGGCATTGCCCGCGCGATTGTAAACAAACCGCCACTATTATTAGCCGATGAGCCAACGGGTAACTTAGATCCTAAATTATCGATGGATATCCTGCGTCTATTTGAAACCTTCAACGATGCAGGCACCACAGTACTTATCGCCACCCATGATCTTGGTTTAATTGCGCGAATGAAATACCGTACCTTAACGCTTAAGCAAGGGCGAGTATTAGGTGCCGAAGAGCTAAATACTCAAGATAACTTTGGCACTAACTGAGGATAAATGATGAGCCAGCAACCTCAGATAAACCGCAGCAAGCTGCCAATTTCCGGCAGAATCGTGATGTTTTTTATCCGTCATATTCAACATGCTATGGCCAGCCTTGGCGAACTATGGCGTAATCCGGTATCGTCCATCATGACGATGGCAGTACTGGGGGTGAGTTTAAGCTTGCCCGCGGCACTACAGGTATTAGTGAAAAACGCAGAGACCATTACCGAGTCCTGGAATAGCGCTGCTGAAATATCGCTATTTATTGATGAAGGTCGCAGCGAAACCGTGATTCAAAGTTTAATTACCCGCCTGAAGGTTTATCCGGAGGTGAGTAACGTCAGCTATATAGATCGTGATCAGGCGTTAGAAGAGTTTCAGCGTTTATCAGGCTTTGGTGAGGCGCTGTCGTATTTAGACTCAAACCCGCTTCCGGCCGTTGTAATGGTAACGCCTAGTCTTAAGTATTCAAGCCCTGCTGGTGCGAGAGAGCTACTGCGTAAGCTTGAGCAAGAGCCCGAAGTGAGCTTTGGCCGATTAGATATCGAGTGGCTAGAACGCCTGCAAGCGGTCGTTAAATTATTAGAGCGCACTGTACTAGCCATCGCAGCACTTCTAGTATTAGCCGTGGTATTGGTCATTGGTAATACGATTCGCTTAGCGATTATGAACCGCCGTACTGAAATTGAAGTGATGAAACTGGTTGGTGCAACCGAAGCCTTTATTCAGCGACCTTTCCTTTATACCGGGATCTGGTATGGCGTAATAGGTGGTGTGTTAGCGTGGATTATCATTAACTTATTGGTTTGGTATCTGGACTCAGCGCTAGCGGAATTGTTGGGTTTATATGGCAGTACGTTGCACATGGAATCTCTCACCTTTGCTGAACTTGGGCAATTAGTCTTACTCGCTTCGTTTTTGGGGTGGTTAGGTTCCTATCTTTCTGTGCGTCAGCATCTCAGAGCAATAGAACCGTCATAATAAAAGACTATTCTAACTGACAACTAGCCAACAAAAGCTCAGGCTAAATGATGAACTTTTTTTCATTTGCGTTAACGATAGCTAGGTGTAATATTTTGTTGGCGAATTTAAGAATGGCATTTAGCTTGGGTACTAGGCTGGTATGATAAGCGGTTTTTGTGAGTCAGTATGCTCACTCTATACCTACTATATAAGTGATACATAAGCGTACATATTAGATAACGTCGATGGTTGACATATTTTGTCAATTAGTCGATAGTTCACAGTCCGTTTCAGTAATGAGCGGCTCGAAAGTAGATTTTAGCAAGACCTTTGTAAGCAAGTCGCAGGAGCGTAAATGACAGAACAAACGCAATCAATGGCACTGATGATTCCCCAGAGTAGTGGAAGCCTCGAGTCTTATGTTCATTCAGCACACAACATCCCGATGTTGGAAGCTGATAAAGAATATGAGCTAGCGAAGCGTCTGCAAGAAACGGGTGATTTGCAGGCTGCGAAGCAGTTAATTATGTCGCACTTACGTTTTGTAGTACACGTTGCAAAAGGTTACTCAGGCTACGGTTTACCGCAGGCTGATTTGATTCAAGAAGGCAATATCGGCCTGATGAAAGCGGTTAAGCGTTTCGACCCAGATGTGGGCGTACGCTTGGTATCGTTTGCCGTGCATTGGATTAAAGCTGAAATTCATGAGTATGTGCTTAAAAACTGGCGCATCGTAAAAGTGGCCACCACTAAAGCACAACGCAAGTTGTTCTTTAATCTTCGTAAAGCTAAAAAGCGTTTAGGTTGGTTTAGCGATAGCGAAGTGGGCATGGTGGCTGAAAATCTAGGTGTATCAAAAGCCGACGTGACCGAAATGGAATCACGCATGGCAGCGCAAGATCCTGCATTTGATCTGGCTAGCGATAACGATGACGAACAAGATTATGCTCCTATGCATTACCTTGAAGATCATTCATCAGATTTAGCGTCTCAAGTTGAAACAGACAACTGGGAGCAGAATAATCAAGCGCGTTTGCTATCGGCCATCAAGACACTTGATGAGCGTAGCCAACATATTCTTCAAGCGCGTTGGTTAGATGAAAACAAGACCACATTGCAAGATTTAGCATCGACTTACCAAGTGTCTGCTGAACGTATCAGGCAGTTGGAAAAGAATGCAATGAACAAGCTTAAAGGCTGTATGGAAGTTTAATTCCATTATTAGTTTTAGAGACTTTATTAATAATTGAAACCTGCTTACCCAAGCAGGTTTTTTTATGTCTGGAACATTTATGCCAAAAGCCCATGGATGGGCAGCTTTTGGCTTTATGTCTGGAGTTTACCTAGGCATATGTGCCTTTGGCATCAGGCTACGCCTGAGCTTTGAGTTAGACTGCGTCTAACAACTAACGTCGTGGCGCTTCGCCCACACCCAAGATTAACAGCTATAAGCAATCAAACTTCGTTTGATAAAGGTCGTGAGCTTCCAGCTCACACTCGGCCAAGAAGGGGTCTACAGCAACCCCCTCTTGGATCTCCCCGCCGCCCCCGACGAAGTTACATGCATTAGATACGGGCCTCATACTTATTCGAAATAGCCTAACACTTCCGATGGGACATCCTGTCCCGCGAAAGCTATGCCCACATCCGTGTGGGCATTACGGCTATTTCTTCAACGTACTTCGGCAACTTCGATGGGGAATTGGTGTTTTCTGTTAGCTTGCTATAAAAGTTTTTCCTTGGTTTAAAATCAATTTACAACAATGGTTTATAGGTGGTAGTTTGCTAGGGTGACTGTAATTTTTTAGGTGGATAATGAAAAGTGTAGAGAATAAAAAGACTGAAGATATTATTCGTCGAGCAGAAGAAATATTAGCCACTGCTAAACTTGGTTATGAAGATTGGTCCAGCACTAATAAAACTAGGAAATTCTCGGGATTGAGAAATCTTATTGTATTTGGGCGCTCAGTTACATTTGTTATTCAGAATTTAAAGTCGTCTGAGAATAACTTCGAAGAGTGGTACCTTGAAATTCAAAATGAACTAAAACAAGATCCATTAATGAAGTACTTTGTTGATGTTAGAAATAATATTTTGAAGCAAGGTAAGATGGAAGTGAGTACAACTGCTCACCTTAGCAACTTCTCTCCAAGTGATATTCATAAGTTTGGTACACCTCCACCCGGTGCCACATCTTTTTTTATTGGCGATGATATCGGTGGTTCAGGCTGGTTAATTTCATTACCTGATGGATCAGAAGAAAAATATTATATGGATTTACCTAGATCAATAGGTGAAGTGAAGCAGTCTTTCTCTGACCTTCCTGAAGTCATTGACGATGAGTTAAAGAGGAAATCAATTGATGAGTTGTGTTTACTCTATCTTATGAAATTGGAGTCAATTCTTGATCGAGCAAGAAAAGAATTTTTAAACAATGAAGTTCAAGTTATAAATGGAAGAAGGTTGCCACCATTTTTGAGGGTTGTGAAATAATCGAGAATTACTTAAATTCAACTCACTATTTCGCGAGATTAACTGCTGCAATCACCTGTTTACGCACAACCTTAATCCCTGCGCTGCTGACTTCTGGCCAAGGGTAATAACGCCTTGGTCGCTTAAAGCGGGCAATTTTGTCGGCGAGGAATGCGGTGAGTTCTGTTTCCAAAGGTTGGCTAGCTGAACTGTTACTCAGCTTACTCTCGTTAAGCTTACTCTCGTTAAGTTTAAGTATGGCTGCTGGCAGGTTGCCAAACTTGGCATCGGGAATAGGAAACACGATGGCATCGCTAATCATAGGGTGAAGCTTGAGTGCAGCCTCTATCTCTTCGGGTTGGATATTCTCGCCGCCGCTGATAAACATGTTGTCGGCGCGGCCGTCGATGCAGAGGTTGCCGTTATCATCAAAGTGGCCTAAGTCTTTGGTGTAGAACCAGCCGTCCTTATCTAGCGGTAGATTAAAGCCATCAGCGGTTAAATATCCAAGGAATAAGCACTCGCCTTTTACCCATATTTCACCATCAATAACCTTTAACTCTCGCCCCGATAAGACGTTACCACTAGAACCGTCGCTGCGGGCGATACCGGTGCTGATCTGCGATCCCATTTCTGTCATGCCGTAGCTGGTGTAGGCCTTGATATTGCGCTTAGCCAGTTCGGCTAACAGGTTGGCTGAAATGGCGCCGCCGCCGAGCAGCATGGCTTTGACCTGGCTTAAGTTGTCGCTACCGCTACCAAGAAGCTGTTGTAGCTGCGCGCTGACTAAAGACAGGTGGGTGATAGCGTCGCGACTGAGTTGTTCAGCCAGAGTTAGGTGCTTGTCTTCAAATACCACGCAGGCACCTGCGAGGGCGCAGCGGTTTAAAATCGCGAGGCCGCCGATATGAAATAGCGGCAGCGACAGCAACCAATTATCCCCTGCAGCTAACGTAATTAGTTCACTTGAACCTGCCGCGCTGGCGATATGGTTGGCTAGGCTATGGGCGGCGGCTTTGGGCGTACCGCTGCTGCCAGAGGTGAGTATTGCGTTAACGGCAACGAGAGGTTCAAGAGCTGGTGCTAGCTGCTGGCTTTGGAGTGTAAAATCTACAGCCACTGACTCAAACTGGTTTTGATTGCTTAAGGCCAGAACCAGTGACGAGTCCACCGGATTATCAACTGCAAGCCAGTAGTGACGATAACTGTGAGTTTGCATCAGATCCCCGACTTGCTTAGCAGCAAAGCGTGGCGATATGGGACAAAAGAGGATGCCGCTGTCGACACAGGCCCAATAGAGTAGTAGCAGCTGAGGGCAATTATGAGCGATACAGGCGAGGCGGTCGCCTTTTTGCAGCCCCTGCGCTGATAACTGCTCTGCAACTGAGTTAACCTGCTGGCTTAGCCCCTTATAGCTCACCGCTTTACCTGCAAATTTGTAGGCTGCGTTAGCGCCGTGACGCTGCGCGATGTAGTGGATGGGTGAGCGTGTCTTAGCTTGCATGCAGTTATCCGTTATTTGGCCTATGTGGATCTTGTTGAGCTGCTATAGATAGAGGTCTGAGTTAGTCGCTTACTTAAGTGCGACGAGTAGCGTCAAATCATCAAGACTTAAACAGTCTGCTTTGCCTGAATGAGCGAGCAAGTCCTGACTAAAGGCGCCAAGCGTGTCGATCCCTGGGATCTCATTTGGCGTCATGATCCGTGCCAAATGGCTTAAGGCGTCAATACCTAAACTGGCTTCTAAACTAGAACTTAACATACAGCGAACGCCATGTTCTTCAGCTGTATCAATCAGTCGTTGTAACGTCTCGAGACTGCCAAGCAGCATTGGCTTGAGGATTAGCGCACGTAGCCCTGGTTGCATTTCAAATTGATAGTCTGGGCTATTGAGTGTTTCATCCAGTGCCCATGGCAGCTCAATGGCTTGATAAAACGCGTGGTTATCCTCAGGGTTTTGACAGGGCTCTTCAATATACTCAATGCTGTTAAGTGGTATGCAGGCGGCAAATTCTATGGCTTGCTCCAGGCTAAAGCCTCGATTAGCGTCTAAACGCAATTTTAGATCGGGTCGAATCGCTAAGATCTGATGAATAAGCTTGATCTCATCTTCTAATGAGTCTTGAGCCACTTTAACTTTTACGGCAAAAATAGTTTTAGGCAAAGAGCGGACTTTGTCTGCGACGGCGTTAAGCGGTTCATCGGCATGACGATAAATAAGCGGCACGGTACGTGGCGTTATTAGGTGGCTGTCTAACTTGCCGTGCAGTTTACCGTGCAGCAGGCTAAGGCCATAAGCGAGTGCGGGATATTGATTAGCAATCGCGCTTTGTTCGGCAATGTCTAACAGCTTATCGGCTGGCTGCTGGTGCAGCAATGGCAATATTTCAATGAGTTGCTGGCTAACCGCTGCTAATGTCTCACGGCTAAAGCCTGTAATCATTTGCCCTTGGCTGTCGGAGCCGCTAAGCGGTGAGATCTCAACCGACTCTTGCCTATCGCCATCGGCTGTCATAATTGTTCCAGTGAGTACTAAGCCTTGGCGCTGCTCAATGCGCTGCTTGCCTACTGGCAGTGGCTTAGTTAGGTCGATAGCAAACTGATGCAGACTCAATTGAGTAAGAGTTAATGGGGCTGCTTGCTGTTGAGTTGCTGTCATTGAGTGCTCACTCTTTAGTTAGAAGTCGAGTTAGAAGTCGAGGTAAAAACGTGTTTTAGTAGTTTACCAAAGAGGATGGGCGCTGCTAAGTGCACATTGTGGCCGCTGGCTTCAATAGCATGTAACTCTAGCGCTTGCTGTTGTTGCCAGCATTTGGCCAGCGCCATAAATTTACTGTCTTGATGGCCTGCTATAAAGTGTGTAACGACGCTCAATCGACTGGGTGTATCCCAAAGGTCGCCTTGCTCGGCGAGCGAGGTCGCTTGATAGCAATTGGCTAGCAGTTGTGGCTTATTGGTCGCCCTCTTGTCGATTAAGTGGACGCGTTCAACGTCGGTTAAATCACTAAATACAGCTTGCTGATACCATAGGCCTAAAAAGCGTTTAATGGGCAGGTTTGCCAGTTTTAATGCCCATGCTGAATCACTCTCTTTACGAGCAAGTTTATCACTTTCTTGTTTTAAACCGGGATGACAAGACTCCAAAACCAAGCTCAGTAAGTGCTGAGGGTACAGGTTTGCGATATGCAATGCGATACGCCCGCCAAGAGAGTAGCCCACTAAATGGTATTGGCTAATGCTAAGCGTCGATAAGGTCGTTTGAATAAGCTCTGCACAGCGGTTAAACCCCGGCGTGGGCAAGAGGAATGGGTTTGCCTGACAAGCCTCAAGGTTATTATCACCATGGCCGGGCAGGTCGAGAGCAATACAAAAAAAGTCATCTTGTAACTGCGCTACAACCTCATTCCAGTCTTCTTTGCTGCCTAAAAAGCCGTGCAGGAATACCACGGCTGGCGAGCCTATTTGGCCTGCGCAGCGATAGCTCAGCATTAGCTTTGCTTTACCCAATTGGCTACTTGCGCTATCTGCTCGCTGGCTTGGTTCTGGGCCACTGTGACTTCTATGACAGAGGGGCCAGAGTAGGTCATAGCGTACTCGTAGGACTCTATAAAGTCGGTTAACGAGTCGACTTGATTGTAGGCTAGGCCGAACATGGCAGCGCCGAAACCAAATTCAAGTCCGTGAGATAAACGATAGTAGTCGCTTCTGAGCTGCTCATTGGGCACAGGCAATAAATTAAAGATATTACCGCCATCGTTGTTGATAATGACGATCACCAACGGGCTGGTGACACTGCGGGCTATTGCCAGCGAATTAAGATCATGTAGCGCAGAGATATCGCCAATGATGAGTGTCGTTGGTTTGGCCTCGGCAATAGCGACACCGCAAGCGGTAGCTAATAAGCCATCAATGCCTGATGCGCCGCGGTTAGTGAAAACCGTTGCGCTGCCGGTGGTGATAGGTGCGAACATGTCATACAGGCGCACGGGAAGACTGTTACCGATAAACAGTTGCTGCTCATTGGTTTGCATCTTGGCAATCGCTCGAATGGTTTGCGCTTCACCAAACTCGGCATGATCAATCTGCTGCTGATACAGGGTTTCTAACTCATCGTTAAATTGAACTAAGTTTAGTGCCCAATTTGCTTGTGACGATCTTGGCCAGGCGAGCGCGGCAAATTGATGGGCTGGGGCAATCCAAACCTGCTTAGATTTATTACTGGGGTCAAGCCGTTGTTGCTGCGGCAGTACTTGCCAATAATCTTTCCAGTCTTGGTCATTGAGATAGCTAATGAGGCGTTTGGACAGAATACGACCGCCAAACACAATGACTTTTTCAGCCTGAGCTAACAGTGCCTTTGATTTTGGCTGGTGCAGCAGTTGATCGATATTACCGATTGCGCCGCCATGCTGTCTCAGTTGCGACTGTGCATCGGTGACAATGGGCCAGCCCAGTTTTTGTGCAAGTGCGATGAGCTGCTCAGGTTGTTGCTCGGGTGCGAGTGTCGCGGCAACAATGACTCCTTTACCATGAACAAAACGGGCAAGAGCATCAGATGTCGGCATTTGGCTTGTATTCATTGGAGCGAACCGACTGTAAGGCGTGGTTTGTTGCTGCCACTGGGTCACTGGCGCTAGATAGCGAGAAAAATCGACACTAGGTTCATTTGGATATAGAGGTTCACGATACATACAGTTGATATGCACGGGTTGTGATTGGTTACACACCGCTTCATCTAACATGCTCAGTAGCGCTTGTGGCGCGATATTCATGTCGGGTGTTGGCAAATTTAGCTGTTTAGCATATTGCGCGAAAATAGCGGGCTGAATAATGGCCTGGTTAGCACCGCAGTCGATAAGCTCTGGCGGTCTATCGCCAGATAACACGATTAAAGGCACATGGGTGAGCCAAGCTTCTATCACAGCAGGGTAAAGGTTAGCGACTGCAGTCCCTGACGTGGTAATAATCGCAACAGGCGCTTGGCTTGCTTTAGCTAAGCCCAGCGCCATGAAGCCTAGGCCTCTTTCATCAAAGTGAATATGTTGGCTGAGCTTCGACTGTTTTGCCGCCGCTAGAGTTAATGGGGTGGAACGGGAACCTGGCGCCATACAGACGTGTTTTACACCAAGGCGGGCCAGTTCTTCTAAGATTAACGTTCCCCAAAGCAGGTTCAGTTCAGCTGTGTGTTCAGTTTGCATAGGTATTTACCATCTCATTGATAGCCTTAGTTTAACTTGCTTTAGGCTAAAGGAGTATGATCACTCTAGAGTTTTCTTTAGCGAGCATTTTGTCAGGCATTAATAGAGAGAGTCAGTCTTTATATTTTTATACCTACAATTAGGTGTAGATGTGATTGGGGTAGCAAAATCGTATACTTTTCAGTGTTATAGTATTGTATACAATAATTAATAAAATGTTTTTTTAGGCAAGGATTTGATGCGTAAGGAACTTTCGAAGTTAGACTATTTTACTCTCAAGGTGTTTGTTGGCTTAGTTGAGTTTAAAAATGGTTCGGTTGTTGCCCAGAAACTTAGTACGACACAACCAAAGGTGAGCCGCGCTTTAAGTAATATGCGAGAGGTGATCCGTGATGAATTGTTTGTTAGGCGCCAATATGGTGTTGAGCCTAATGTAATGGCGGATAGAATATATCCTATCGCCAAATCTATTGTTCAGGCCTATGAACAGATGGCTGATGCGACTGCTCAACGCCCTGCTAAAAATCAATTAGTGATCGCAGCTCAAGAGCATTTATCTGGATTCTTGGTTGAATCGATTACTGAAGTTTGTCAGCGCCAAGGGCTAGATATGTCGGTGAGCATTCAACCTTGGAGCGATAATGTGCAAGAGTTATTGGCTCAGGGAAAAGTCGATTTCGCAATTACGGTAAACGCTAAAGCGTCTGATGTAGTACAGAACGTCAAGGTTGGAGACGTTAAGTATTACTTTCTGGCTGCAAAGAAGGGGCACTCATTATTTGAGAAAGAGTTGACGCTGAAGCATCTACTCGAAAATAAGCTGGTTTTTATTAACTACTCTAAAGTGGGCTTAGTTGATCATTGGTTTGAAAGTTATACAAAAGAACATGACTTAGACCTTAAAGTGAGTTTTAAAACGACGAGTTTAGCGATGGCGCTCAATCATCTTACTAAGTGTGATGATGTGTGTTGGACAGCCTCCATCTTCTCTCATCTGTACTTTAATAACCGGAATGATATCGATTATATCGATGCAACGGATTTTTATAATCAGGTGCTGTTTCCTAGCCGTGACCGTGAAAGTTATACCTACTATTTGCAGTATCACCATTCCCATGAAAATGATTTTTCTAAGGCGTTATCGACGCTGTTAACTGAAAAGCTCACGCTTGCTCAAGAATTATATGACCAGCAAAAGCTAGCTCAGGCTGCGTAATGATAAGAGGATGGAAACCAAGTTAACTCACTCAAGTATAGGTATTTTAACTTGATGTTGTTGGCGGAGGGTAACTCATTTAGACGGTTCTCCGCTGGTTAACTGGTACATAATCATCTAATAAGATTAATGCGGTTTTAGAATGAACCTTCATTCTAAAACCTGCTAAGTCTAAGAGGGCTTTCCGATTTGTTCCATGGCGATATTTCGCATCTGGATCAGTTCGCTATGGCGCAGATATAGAAGCTCAGCAGTGCGGCGAATAATTTGGTCTTCATAGCGACATAAATGACCATCAGCATAGGCAAGCTGCCACATTGCTAAGATCAGCTGCTGTTTTTGTTCTACATCGAAATTGTCATTAATCGCTTGAGTAAACTCATACAAAGAGGTGGATTTCTCTTGTGATTTTTTTGCATCACTAATCAAGGTTTCTACATCGTTAATGCTGAGATTTAAAGTGGTGGTTAACAGCTCTGGCAGGAGTTTATTTTCTTGCTCAGACACACTCTCATCAGCCATCACCACTTCTAAAAGTAGGCTTGCAGCTGCTAGATTTAAATGTTCGGCGAGCTCTTCATCAGATAGTTTGACGTGTGGGTTAGCAAAGAAATGTTTGAGTTTTGCAAGCATATTAACTCCTAAAGCTGAAGAGGGAATGTGATTATAATGATATTTAGAGCACTATTTTCATCGAGAGTTCCCTCTCAGTTATACGCCGATAACTGAGAAGGAGAAAGGCGTTTATAAGATAGAGTTAAGGCCTTTCATCAGTAGATCTGCTGTGCCAGCGCTACCGTTGGTGTCTAAGTATCCTTTTACAATATCGACCATAGGCGCTGCTAACTCTTTTGAAATCCCTAGCTTTTCAAAGGCGTCATACACCATGGCACCCCCTTGAAGAGACTCACCTAAGCCACCGGCTTTTGATAATAAACCAGACATGCCTGAGTCACTGTTTAGCTCAGGAGCTGCACTTAACAGCCCATCGATCCCTGGGATCGAATCTGCTATTGAGCTAAAGTCATTGCTACCTAAAGAGCTTTTCGCCAGTGAAAGCAAGCTGCCTAATCCACCCTTAGCTTGGGTCTGACTCAGACCCAGTTGTGACATCACGCTACCGACTAAGTCACTTGACTCGGCTTGCTCGCTCGGTGCTTTAGCGGTTTCAGTTGCTTGGCCTAATTGGTCCAAAATTCCAGCACTGGCTGGAGTGCTCAGTAGGGCGGTAATGGCAAGCAAACTTGCAGTTGTTAATTTCATTTGGGCTGTCCTTAGTTGTTTATATTCTGTCTATTCTAGCGGTTTTAACAATTTGTTTGCATTTTTTTGTTTGTCGACACCAACGAATACGAATCACATATTCAGTTTGAGTGGTGTAATTAGTGATTTCAATTGTGCATTAATTTATAAACTTGGGTATCCTTAGCGTTAACTCGTGTTATTGAATTTTATCTTTTGGAAAACCCTATGCCATTGTCAGCAATTTTGACTCAAGCTTTTAACTTTTTTCGAAACAATATTAGTCAGTTAGCATTTTTGTTTGTACCAATTTTATTTATACAAGTTGGTATACAACTATGGCTAAGTTTAGAGATTAGTTCTGCCGATCTTGAAAACCCACAATTTGGCACTAGCCACATGGTCGCCATGATGGTGCTGTTGCTGGTATTTTCGTTCCTGATCGCCGCTTTAACGTTATTTTTAGAGATCCGTTCTCAAGGTCACAGCCCAAGTAATGGCATGATCTTAAAGACGGGTTTGAACTTTGTTCCACCGCTATTGTTAGCGGGAGTGTTCTCGGGTCTTGCCGTTGCCGCGCCAGTGATGATTTTGGCTGCGATTAATGTCAACTTGATGATTATCGGTATCTTTGTATCGCTTTATCTGTTTGCTCGCCTGGCATTCGTTAACTTCATGGTTGTGGTTGAAAGACTGACCCCAATGGAAGCTATTAAGCGCAGCTTTAGTTTTAGTGGTCCAATCGTACTTAAAACAATTGTCGTGCTATTGCTATACATTCCATTGTCGCTATTTGGTGGCATATTGGCACAAATTACTGAGCTAGGTGGCCTTCCTGTACAGCTTATTGGCGAAGTGATTGTGGCCTTCTTTGGCCTATTTGTGAACGTTGCCCTGTTCCGTTTGTATATGGTGTCGCGTCCGACTCCTGAAACGCCTGGCAACATTCAAGAAAACGACAGCAGCACTGATTAAATCAGTATTGTATTGAGCCTTGCAGTATTTTGCTTTCGAGTAAAGTGCTGCCGGGTTAGCGTGTTAGTTTAAAATTGCGACTCGCTTAAGCAGCGATATTTTTCGGTTGTGGTTAGGGGTATACGTCTTGTTGAACGATATTGAATTCGTGAATCTGTTTTCTGCGGAATTAGGCGAGGATTATCGCAAGGCTAAAAGCTATGTAAAAGATGTTCCTACCCAGGCTTTACTGCATGTGCGTAGCTTCAGTCATAAGCTCACCAGCTTGCTTGCTGAACCCAAGACAGTGCACTTTGAAAGCCCTAATCTGTATGATCGTATCGAGCAGTTAAATCAACGCCGACTCATAGATGTTAAAACCACACGCGCACTGCATAAGCTTAGAAGCGATGGTAACCGTGGCGCCCACCCTGAAAAATATCACCTGACTCCAGATCAGTTACAGCAACTAAGTGAACGTTCGATCAAGCACCTTTTGTCTTTGGTTGAATCGCTGTTTGTGAGCGTGACGAAACAAGATAAACCCGACTATTACTTCGAAGAGTTTGATTCATTGGCGGGACGAGATCTTTGTTATCGTGCGGTAATGGAGCGAGATCCCGAGTCTCAGTATTTAGTGGGTATGTCGCTAAAAACGCGGGCATTGATGCAGCGTGAGCAAGAGTTGGCACTGCACGATAGTGGTCAGGAGGCGGTGGAAGATCGCTCAACAGCCTCACTGAAACAAGCCAGCTATTGGTTCGCCCAAGCCTCGGAAAAAGAGTTAAATGCCTTGTATGAGCACGGCGTGTCTTTAATCCATGGCTACAGTGGAGAGACTGACGTAGCCGCTGGTGAGCGAGCGATTGCTAAAGCTGCAGATGCAGGAATTGCCAATGCTATGGCACTGCTAGGTTATTTCTATCTGGTGGGGAGCGAGCAATTTAGTGTCGACCTAAATCTGGCCGAAAAATTTCTAAGTCAGGCAGCTAAGCTTGAGCAATCAGAAGCGATGGCCAATCTTGGGGTACTGTATTACCAGCAAAATAATTTACCCACGGCTTATAAGTATATTAATCGGGCGGCACAGGCCGGTTTTCCTCATGCACAATTTCATTTAGCCTTGATGCTAGCTCGCGGTGAAGGCTGTGAGCAAGACAGCGTAAAGAGTGCCTATTGGATGGCGGAGGCTGCAGAGCAAGGGCAGGTTGACGCTATGCTGTCACGCGCACAAACCATGTTGCATGATGATAATGCATTAGGACAAGATCTCTCCCAGGCAGAATCTTACTTACGTGAAGTGATTAAATACGGCCACAGTGTCCCAGCCATGATAGAGCTGAGTATCGCCCTTGCCGATGGTATTTTGGGGCACATTGATGTGGTGTCTGCCGCCGCCTTACTCAAAATGGCACGGGAGCGAGCGAATCAGGAAGAGCTAGATGTGATCTTGCCTTTATGGGGATCATTATCACACCAAGTCGATGCGGTATTAGCGGTGAGCGATTCAAAAGAAGAGCGTGTGTCATTACACAAAGCGGCAGAACTATTGTCAGAGCCTACAAGTAGGCTGAGTAATGACTCGAGCCCGTAGCATTGTTCGTCTAGTCTATGTTGTACTTTCTTGTCCCCATTCAGTCGCTATTCGCGCTTAACTCCGCAGCTAAACTTGAATCAACCTCATAATAACTATGCATTATCAGTGATAAAATATAATTATCAATGCATGGGTTAGCACCAAAGATTGACTTCGATTGGGCTGCTGGGTGAGTTCTTTTCATGTTCAGTACCCTGCTATACTTAGCTCCTGTTAGCCTGTAACTCTTTAATCCTCTGAGCTTGCCCTATCTATTGTCTGCTATCCTCGTTGACTAGTTAGTCAAACTGCTTAATCGACTGCTACAATTGTATAATGTATACTTAGGTTGTGATCTTGATTATCCGCTTACCCACTAGGAGTTCTTTTGCCAAACTTTGATACTGAACAAGACAGTGCTGCAACCTTATTATTTGATGCACAACAAGCTACGCTGAATCAGTTTGCAGAGCGCTATATCAAGCTGGTGTTAGCTGTAGGTCAACATGATAGCTATTATGTTGACGCATACTACGGGCCAGAAGAGTGGCAGAAAGAGACCTATTGGCAACCGTTAGCAGAGCTTCAAAGTCAGCATCAATTCGGTTCTGAGTTATTAGCAACACTGGCACTACAGGTAAGCGCTGATGAGCTTGTTGAGCGTTATCAATTCTTAAAGACGCAGTGGCATTCTGTCGGTGCGTATCTTAATTTCTTACAAGGCAAGCAACTGAGCTTTAATGAAGAAGCGGTTGCTTTATATGATTGCCATTTAAGTCCCTATTCACTGCTAGAGCATCAACAAGTGCTGGCTGACATAGAAGCTCTACTACCGGGAGATGGCTGCCTGACCGAGCGTTATAATCAATTTAAGTCTCAGTTTATTGTTCCAAAAGACAAAGCGGCACAGGTGTTTACGGCCTCGGTTGATATTGCTAGGCAACTCACCAGCAAGCACATGAACTTGCCTGACAACGAAAGCTTTGAAATTGAATATGTGAACGACAAAGTGTGGACGGCGTATAACTGGTATAAGGGGGACTCCCACAGTTTAATCCAGTTAAATCAAGACCAACCATTAGGTATTGAGCGCTACTTAGAGTTGGCGTCCCATGAAGGCTATCCTGGGCATCATGTATTTAATGTCTTGCAAGAGCAGAAGTTAGTGAAGGCTAAACAATGGCTAGAATATTCCATTTATCCGTTATATAGCCCAATCTCTTACCTTTCTGAGGGCAGTGCAAACTATGCGTTGAGTTTGATCATGTCTGACGACGAAGTATTGGCCTTTGAGCGTGATGTGCTAATGCCGCTGGCAGGGCTAGAGGGGGATCTGGCTTTATTCCATAAGGTATTAAAGCTGATAAAGAAACTTGGCTACTACGAAAACTATGTCAGTCAGTGTTTAACCGACAAACAGGTTGATGCTGAAACGGCTGAAAAGATGCTAATCGATGGCGCGCTATATCCGCGTTCTCGTGCTAAACAACGAGTGCAGTTCTTTGATCGTAATCGTTCGTATGTGATTAACTACAGCGTGGGCGAAGATGCTGTTGCTGCTTGGGTAGAGGCTAGAGCTGAGACTAAAGCAGATAAATGGACACGCTTTGAGGCCCTGTTATCAAGACCTCTTAATGCATCAGATATGCTCGTTTAGCCTGCGAGGCCAGTTAACTCGAGCCCAGTTAAACCTGCGCTAAGCTTGAGTTAGAGCTGAGTTAAACTGGTTCATTTGGGTTGTGTTCAAAAGTACGACCCTGACGTGGAGTTGAGGAGGTCTCTTTGAAAATAGTCTCCTGGAACTCTTCACTTTGGCTGTGAAACTCTTGATTCGCTTGCTGCTTTTGAAAGCGAGCTAGCTGACGCTTTAGGAATACTCGGCCAAATAGACTGAGTACGACAAAAGTAATGGCGCCAAATAGTAATAAAAATGGCAATGCAACCAACGCTAACGTCATAAACGCTAAGCCGATAACGAATGCTAACCAACCACGAGTACCAGAAAATCGATTCAGCATCGGATTGTGTTGAAATTGGCTATAAATCATATGTTCTCCCAAATGTCTTAATGTTAGCTTACACGAAGAAGATGAATGAAGACTGAATGGCTTTAGTCTTTTGTTCGTGATCTCTAAGGCTAACTGTTAAATATTATATTGCCGAATATTTAAACTAAGATCACGTTAATAAAGCTTCATCTTAATATGTGGCATTCATCCCCCCAACTCTGCGCAGGCTATTTAGGGATATTATGGCTAGAAAGTGCATTCGCTACGCTTTCGCAAATAATCTCTTTTACCCACTTGTGTCCCGGTTCGTCAGCATTACGTTCATGCCAAAGTAATACATAGGCGAGAGGAATAAACTCAAAGGGTAGAGGTAACTCAACGAGTGAATAAAGCTTCTTAGCATGTTTAGCGAAGCTCGCGGGTAAGGTAAAAATCAGATCGCTATGGGCACATACGCTCGCGGCCCCATAAAAATCAGGCACGGTGGTGCTTAGGCGACGATGATGGCCTAAATCAGCTAGATGGTAATCGAGTGCCCACCAGTCATTGCCTTCACAACGTACTTGAACATGTGACATCTCAAGATAAATATCAAGATCCCAGTGACCAGCCGCTATTGTTGAGAGAATGGGGTGGTCTTGGCGGACTAAGCAGACTTGATGGTCGGTAAATAAGGTCTGGTGCGCTATGCCCTCGGGTAATCTATCGACTTGAAAGGCAGCCTGTGGATGCAGTTCCCGCCCTGAAATACCAAAGTCTATCTGTCCTTGCTGAATAGCTTGAATCGAGTTTTCTGTCCATACAAAGCTATTGAGTTTAAGGTTGGGCGCTCGATTGAGCAGCGTACCAATAAAGTAGGGGATCAATGTTTCATAGGCGCTCTCAACCATGGCAAATGAAAACTGGCGCGTGCTGTTATGTGGCGTAAAACTGGGCGGCAAGGTTAATTGGTGCAGCCCTTGTAAGCATTGCGGCAGCATTTTTCCTAACTGCACGGCATGAGCCGTTGGCTTAAGTCCATGAGCTGTGCGCAGAAAAAGCGGGTCACCTAAGGTTTCTCTTAACCTGTGTAAACTCTTGCTTAACGCTGACTGGCTGACATGCAAACGGTTGGCCGCACGGGTGACACTTTGTTCTTCTAATAGCACTTGTAAGATAACCAATAGGTTTAGATCGATACGTGCGAGGTTTTCAAGTTTCAAAGATATTCCTCAATGGAAATTCATAATGGAAATAATATCATTTCTGTTCATACCTTAGTTTGATTACTATAGCGCTGTTTTCCTAATTCTGAGAAAGATCATGCGTCGTAGTTTGTTACCTATTTTATTGCCAATGGTGATTTTAAGCCCGTTGGCTATCGATATTTACCTCCCATCTATGCCTGCAATGGCGGCAGAGTTTTCTGTGTCAGCGAGCGAGATCCAATCGACGCTAGTGCTTTTCTTATTTGCTATGGGCACAGGCCAGCTATTAATCGGGCCGTTAGCAGACCGTTATGGTCGTCGCCCCATTGCGATTGGCGGTATCATTTTTTACATGATTAGCAGTGTATTAGCCGCTATCGCTGTGGAGTTTCATTGGCTTCAAATAGCCAGAGTGATGCAGGGCTTAGCCGCGTGTTCAACTTCAATAGTGGTATTTAGTGCCGTAAGGGACTGCTTTTCACCAAAAGAAGGCGCGCGATACTACAGCTATTTGAATGGCATGATCTGTATTATTCCTGCATTAGCACCGACACTTGGCGGCATGTTAGCGCTGCAATTTGGCTGGCGCTCTAACTTCATTTTTATGGCGCTATATGGCCTGGTTATTCTTGCGTTAGTGACCTATCGCTTACCTGAGACTCGCCCACAAAATACCGTGAGTGATGGGCCGCTATATCGCTGGGCACGCTATAAGCCGGTGATAACCGAGCCACATTTTGTGTTTTATGCTATCGCTTGTATGGCAGGTATGGCTGCGATTCTTAGTTATGTGTCTTATGCGCCAGTCTGGTTGATTGGTCACCTTGGAGTGTCTGAATTAGCCTTCAGTGGCCTGTTTGGTTTAAATGCAGCAGTGAATATCGTGGCTTGTTTTGCAGCGCCGTTAGTGATGAAAAAATTAGGTAACCGCTCTACAGTGATTATCGCATTAGCGCTAATGCTAGTATCTGCGGTAACTCAGGTCATAGTGCAGCTCGTTGGGCCGCAAACAGGCATGATGGCGGCGTATAGCTATATGCTACCTATGATGCTGCTATGTATTGGCTTTGCACTGTTACTTGGCCCTGCAACCAGCATGGCGCTATCAGCCTTTGGTGAAAGAGCGGGCACTGCAACGGCAATGCTTGGCTTTATTCAGATGAGTGGCGCTTCACTACTTACGGCGTTAGTGCAGCAAACGAGTCTGCCAGCCCCTTATGCAGTAGCAATGCTGATGGGCTCTGGTGCCATCGTGCTACTCGCTATGATGGCGATGCCAAAGTTAGATCACTGGCATCAAGAGCAACACGCTTATTAGGCTTGTCTGCCGAGAGCGGCTGATAACTAATAGTAACAGTTAACTTTGTTTCACCCTGAAACACTTTAGCCTGCACAGACTAACCATCTATGCAGGCTTTTTTTATTTGATGATATTTGGTGTATTCCATAGTCATATTATTTGTCACCTCACTCAGCTACAATTTGCAGGCTACTCCAAACAAATACTTAGAGGTTTTGTGTCTCGTCCAACTTGTCCTAACTGCCACTATCCATTAAATGCGTGTTTGTGTGCCAGTATTCAAACCATGCAGGTCAAACCTGAACTGATTATTTTGCAAGACCCGAGTGAAGTCGGCCATGCCAAAAATAGTGTGCGCTTGCTAGAGCTTGTCATTACAAACACGCAAGTTGTAGTGGGTGAAAACCCCGATGATTTTGCAGGGGTGCGTGAGCAATTAGCGCAGTCGAATAAGCCTATTTATTTAGTGTATCCGTCAGACAATAGTGTATCGGCAAACGAGACTCAGGTTGAGAAAGAGGTAATACTGCTTTTTTTAGATGGTACCTGGCGTAAGGCGTATAAGTTACTGCAGTTAAACCCTTGGCTGCAGGCTTATCCTGCGCTGCATTTGGATCTAGATTCCGCGTCAAATTACACAATACGCAAAGCCAGTCGCAGTGATAGTTTGTCAACATTAGAAGCGGCGGCCATGATGCTCAAGGCGATCGATCAGCAGCAAGATGTTACGCCGTTAACTCATGCCTTAAGCGCGATGGTTGAGCAGAGGCTAGCGTCTATGCCAGCAGAAGTAAGAGCCAGATATCGCTAAGAATCTTTATTGATTTGCAGGTATGGGGTGTGTCGATGAGTCCGTTCATCGATGTGAGCTTTTGTGATTCACATCGTTTATTCCTTGAAAAAAACCTGTCGATATCACGCTAATTTTAGCGGTAATAGGGTTTAATATGCCTATCATCTTATGGTGATGATAGTGGCTACGCTGGCAACAGCTTTTGCAGGGAGCGACACTGAGTAATTACATTCAGAGTGCTGGCGTAGCTACCCTCCACATGCTTGGGGGAGCGAATCTTCTCGCGTAATTTACTTCAATGTTTCTAAAGAAAAGCGTTCGCAGGTTGTCGGTTTGCCAAAATAGTAGCCTTGGCCCATCCCATTCCCTATGGTTAAAAGCAAATCTCTTTGCTGTCTGGTTTCTATCCCTTCAACAATAAAGCTGATCTTCAAGGTCTGAGCTAACTGGATGACGGCTTTACAGAGGTTAACTCCCTGCTCGCAGTGTAGATTTTGGACAAACTCAGAGTCAATTTTTAGGGTGTCAATTGGCAAGGTGCTTAAATGGCTCAATGAAGATAAGCCTGCACCGAAGTCATCAATGGCAATGCTGATGCTCATCGCTTTTAATTGGGTCAGCACTTTTGTAATGAGCGTCGGTCGGCGGATAAGCGCGCTTTCGGTGATCTCTATAATTAAGGCATTAGCAGGTAACTGTGTTCGTGCTAATACTCTTTCAAGCATGGAGATGAAATCGGGATGCTCAAGCTGTGAGGCTGAAATGTTGACGCTAATTTTTAATATTGGGTTGAACTCTTTACGCCATTTTACCATCTGTAAGCAGGCTTGCTCCAATACCCATTGCCCCACGTTGACCATTGAGCCCGTCTCTTCTAATAGAGGAACAAAGTCGTGAGCTTCAAGGATTTCACCATTACTTCGTTGCCAGCGAAGCAGGGTTTCGACACTCACTAACTCGCTAGACTCAAGCTCGACAATACCTTGATAGACTAAACTAAATTGCCTTAAACCTTGTGCATGGCGCAGATCATTTAAAATGTGGAGCTTTTTCTCAGCAGCCTCTCGAATCGTAGCGTTATAAAAGCGAATATGATTAGGGCTATTTTTAGCTGAGTACATTGCGGTATCAGCCATGCTCAGTAGCTGATTCGCTTCATCGCTTTGTTGCGGAAAAAGCGAGATCCCGATACTGGTTCCCAGATAAAACTTTTGACTATCGACCTCGAACGGTGCTTCAAACAGTGAGAGTACTAACTCTGAAAATGCTTCAATCTCTTGTCTGCTAGCGCACTCAGGCAGTATTAAAGTAAATTCATCGCCACCAAGACGCGCAATTTCAGCATTCTCAATACAGCATGCTTCTAATCTTGCTGCTACAAGCTGTAAGACTTTATCACCCGTTGAATGGCCAAAACTGTCGTTAACATTTTTAAAACCATTGAGATCTAAGAACATTAAGGCGCCAATCATGTCAGGCTTATGCTTGATATGACTAATGGCTTTATTGAGGAGCTTAATCAGATGAAAACGGTTGGGTAGCCCGGTCAGTTTGTCATACATGGCTTGTTGAGTGAGTTTAGCTTCGAGGGCTTTTTTGTCACTGATATCACTAAATAGATTGACATAGAAGACCTGTCCATCGGCATAAATCCGTCGACAGCTCTGCCATGCAGGAAAAGTAGAGCCATCAGAGCGGCATTTCCAAACTTCACCTTGCCAGCTACCACGATCGTTTAATTGTGTGCTGGATGTGTGCGTATCGAGCTGCACTTCAAGATGCAGGTCGGCGGGGGTTTTTGTGAGTAAATGTTCAGCACTGAAACCACAAATACGGCACATCGCTTTATTTACCGCCAAGATACGTTTGCTCTCGTCGGTGATATAAACCGCTTCAGCGCTGTCTTCTAAGGTGATTGACATCAATTCTTTGGGCAAGGTTTCAAAGCCGTTGCTGATGGTCTCTCTAGTGCGCTTACGCCTATTCATAGGCTTAAACGAAATAATCATCACTTGTTTTTCATCAAGTTCAGCAGGATAGATAGTCACAACTGTGGGTAAGTCTTTGCCTTGCTGGCTCATGTGTAGCCAGCTCATCGATACAACTTCGCCTTTAGCGGCTCTTTTGAGCATTTGCTGGCCATATTCGACGCTGCTTCTGCCTGATGATTGGATCCTAGGGGAAAAATCAAACGGTGTTGCATGAAGAAAGTTATGCTCTTGGCTCTCAAAATAGTTGAGCGTTGCAGCATTAGCTGCCAAAAAGCGAGAACCTTGAATAATAGCCAATGCAGTGGGCTCAGACTCGTTTTGCCAAAGCTTGAGCTGATCTGATAATCCGGGGACGGTAAAAGATACACGCGAATATAGCTTAGACCACATTGACACACTCATACACTCTTCCCTTTTGGTATGACTCTATTCAGTGCTAAAACAACACAGGAATTGATGATAAAGCCAGCAATTTAGTATAGCTTTATTCGATTGGCGTCAAAAATACCTTTATTTGACGCTTTGTACAATTAAGATGTAACAAAATTGAATCTAGAGAACATTTATAACAAAAATAGTTTTGAAATCGATAAGTTAAGCTGTCAGTACCGATTAAAATCGTTGCGAACCATCGCAGTGACGGTTTGCTGTAATACAACGGTTTTAATTTAAGCACTTTAATTCAATTGCTTGAGATAAATAGTGGCCAAGACAAAATAAAAGACGATGCGAGCACCGAGGAAATGGGTAGAATATGCATTTAGAGAAGTGCTTCTTATAAAAGGAATAAAAGTGGCCATTCAGAAAATAGCATTAACGAGTCAGCTCTTCGTTTTTCTTAGTTTTATGGGAATGAGTTTAGATTTAGCCGCGGCGGACCCAGAAGCGACCGCTGAGCGGGCCCATTCTTTATCGCTACAAGCAGAAAAAACCAAGCAACGCGTTGAGCATGAGCAACTGCAAAAAGCGCGTGATGCCGCCAAGCAAAGGCAAGAGCGCGAAAGCAAAGTGCTTGAAAGGCAAGAGTCTGGTGATTGGGAAAGCGAGCAAAGAGAAAAAGCACAAACACAATTTAAGCAGCGTGAATCGCGTGAAGAAAAATACTTGCGTGAAGCGCGAGAAGCGGCCAGTAAAGATCGCAAAATCCCCAAGCCTTTTGAATAAGCCTTATTACCAAAATAAATAGAGTTAGGAATATCCAGTGAGTATTTGTCCCTTGTGCCAGCAGCCTGATCTGCAGGCTTTCCATCAAGATAAGCTGAGAGAATATCAGCGCTGCAATCATTGCTTACTGGTCAGCGTTCCAGATCGCTTCTTGCTTAATAGTGTTGATGAAAAAGCCGTTTATGATCAACATCAGAATAATCCTGATGATCTTGGTTACCGTAAATTTTTATCAAGGGCACTGGATCCTATTTTAGCGCGAGTCACTCAAGATGCGCAGGGGCTAGATTTTGGCTGCGGCCCCGGTCCCACAATTAGCGTGATGGCGGCAGAAAAAGGCATCAAGGTTGATAATTACGATCTCTATTATTGCAACGACCCTCAAAAGCTGCAGCAGCAATATGATTTTGTCACAATCACAGAGGTGATTGAGCATGTCGCGGATGCAAAGTCCTTATTAGCGACACTCGATAGCCTGCTAAAATCTGGCGGCCTATTGGTGATTATGACTAAGCGGGCAGGCGATCTCGACGCTTTTCGCAACTGGCATTATAAAGGCGACCCGACTCATATAAGATTTTACTCAACCGCGACCTTTGAATGGATAGCCAAGCAGTACGGCTGGACACTCGAAGTCATGGGTAATGATGTAGTGCTTTTTACTAAAGATTAACGGCAGGTGCGTAAAGCCCTGTCCTCAAGCTGGCAACAACTTGCTATAGTCGCTGTGTAAAAATAGTCGCTGTGTAAAAATAAACACCCCATCTGCAAAGGCTCTTCTATAGGGCCTTATTGTTAATATGAACAAAGGAATGAGCAGTATGAAAGTAACAATTTCGGCACTTATCTATTGGGCGTGTATCTGCTTTAGTGCTTCGCTATCGAGCGCTGCACAGGCTGCGTCGAGTGACTCGATTACGTTTTTAAACAAAGCCGATGCCGCTAACGTATTAACCCAAGAAGATGACTTTGTTCGTGGTATTAGTCAATTTGATATGGCCTCACGCATGAAGCGTGCAGACAGTCCGAGTAAAGCTGAGTATCTGGCTTTTGTTGCAGGACAGACCTTAGATTGGAGTGAGCAAGAGCGTACTGCTGTGAAGCAAGCATTTGCCCAGATCCAGCCTCAACTAGCGGCATTAAAAGTGTCACTGCCAACACCCATAGAGTTTATTAAAACCACCGGCTTAGAAGAGGGCGGCGCGGCTTATACCCGAGGCCAAGCCATTATTTTGCAGCAAAAGCAGCTGACAAATGAACAAGGCCTGCCTGGGTTGGTTGCCCATGAGTTACTGCATATATTTTCTCGTTTTAATCCCCAAATGAAACAGCAGCTTTATCAAGCGATTGGCTTTTACCCTGTCGGCGAGATTAGTTTTCCTACGGCGCTTGCCAAGCAAAAAATCACCAATCCCGATGCACCCATCAACGACTTTGCCATTAGAGTTCGCTATGACGATAAGCTGGTTTGGGCTGTGCCTATTCTGTACTCGGCTGATAAGCAATATAGCCTAGAGAAAGGCGGTGAGTTTTTTGATTATTTAGAGTTTAACTTTGTGATTGTCGGCAGTGATGAGCAGCCAAATACCGCAGCTTATGATCCGGCCAATGCACAAATTGTAAAAGTGTCTGAGCTAAAGGGCTTCTTTAAGCAAATTGGCCGTAATACCAACTATATTATCCATCCAGAAGAGATCATTGCAGAGAACTTTTCATTCTTAATGACGGGCGAAACCGAGCTTAAATCGCCAAAACTACTGCATAGCATCGAGCAGATTTTTGTTGCTCAGTGATTTGAATAAATAACGTGGCTGGTGATCTCATTAACCTTAGCTGAAGCTATCAGTGCGGTTATTCGGTGCCAGCCATATCTATTTAGCTGTTTAAGTGATGCAGTATTACCTTTTGCACTAACTCTAGTGTCGCTTCAGCCTCTGAATCTAGGGCAAAACCATATTGTGCTAAGCCTGTTTGTGGCTCTAACTCTTGCTGATTCTTCAGGGTTACAGGAATGGTTTTTAGCTCATCATCAAGCTCAACTTCGAGCCTAAATTGGCTATCCACAATAAAATCGCTTCTGGCTTTACCTACAAATGCCCCGCCTTTAATTGAGATATCTTTTAAATAACCGCTTGAAATAACATCAGCACAATCGAGTGCAATAAGACTGGCTTTGACATTGATAGGCACGCGAGAATGCTGCCTCAAGGCAACCGTTTGCAACTCTTTGGGATAGGTGACTATTAGCCAGCGACCTACAGAGCTAACAACTTGTTGAATAGTACTTCTAAAGGCCAAGATCTTGGCATCTTGCTCGTCGCTACTGACGACCCGAAGGATCACACTCTGTCGCTCTCTGATATAGGCACTTGCAGCTTGCCAAGCTTTGTCATTGCCTAAGGCTAAGATAACCGAACGACCGGGATCTATGCCGATTAAGCGGCTACGCAAGCGAATTGTTTGTGTTGGTGTGAGTAACTGCAGGTGCACCCCAGTGCCGCAGTTGATCGTGTCTAATGTATTGAAGTCCTTTTCTGATGGCATAAAGCAGCCTACCCGTCGATTAAGCAGAGCTTGAAGCTAACATAAAAGAGTCGTTTTCAACAACGAGAACACACCGGCGTTGCGTCTGGTTTACCTTGAGTTACAAATATTTGCCGCAGTTAATTTGATTTTCATCACAATTTGCTTTTTGATGGACGCTGCTTTCATAGCGAAACATCGCGATGAAAAAGAATAATAGTCGGAAAAACACAAATTTTCGTCATACGCAGACTGGAAAAGGTTAAGTATGGCAAAGGTGCTCAAACAAGGAGCGGATAATGAAGCGCTATACAAAGGCATTGTTTTTGAGCCTAGGATTGCTAATGGCAATGCCGATGGCTCAAGCCACGGAGGCCAAAGATATTCAGAGTTTTACGTTGGGTAACGGCATGAAGATTATGGTATTGGAAGATAGCTCGATACCCAATGCCAACATGTACCTATTTTGGAAAGTCGGCTCACGTAATGAAGTGCCGGGGATCACAGGGATCTCACACTTCTTCGAACACATGATGTTTAATGGCTCTAAAAAATATGGCCCTAAGATGTTTGACCGCACCATGGAAGCCGCGGGTGGCGCAAATAACGCCTACACCACTGAAAACTTAACCGTTTACACCGACTGGTTCCCCGCTAATGCGCTAGAGACTATTTTTGATCTAGAAGCCGACCGTATCGAAAATCTCGATATCAACGAGCAGATGGTGGAAAGTGAGCGTGGAGTTGTCGCTTCAGAGCGTTTAACTGGGCTTGAAAACTCTAACTGGCGGGTGTTGCAAGAAGAGCTAAAAGGCGCAGCATTTAGAGCACACCCTTATAGCTGGTCGGTTATCGGTCACGAATCCGATATTGCCGCTTGGACGTTAGAAGACCTGACTCAATACCACAAAACCTATTACGCACCGAATAACGCAGTGGTGGTGATTGCGGGTGACGTGAAGCTTAGCGAGGTTAAAAAGTTAGCCGATAAATACTTTGCGCCAATTGCTGCACAAGCGCCACCAAGAGCGGTGAAAACGGTTGAGCCTCTGCAAAAAGGTGAGCGCCGTGTGTTTGTGCAAAAAGCCTCGGTGAGCACCCCAAATGTGATGCTAGGCTACCATATTCCTGCGACCTCAAATGCTGACTATTACGCACTGGATCTACTGTCGTCTATCTTGACCACAGGCAACAGTTCACGCATGTATCAAGGCTTAGTCGATAAGCAAGTTGCCATAGAAGTTGATACTTATATGCCGATGTCATTCGACCCGAACCTGTTTTACGTGATGGGGGTGGCTAACCCTGGGGTGACGGCTCCAGAGTTAGAAGATGCGATGATCAGCGAGATCAATCGTGTAGCCCGTGATGGTGTTACGGCAGAAGAGCTTGAGAAAGTAAAAAACATCAAGCTAATGGGCTTTTATCGCGCCATGGAAACGATTAACGGCAAGGCCAACACCATAGGGACCTACGAGCTGTTCTTTGGTAGTTTTGATAAGCTATTTAATGCGCCAGAGGCTTATAACAAGGTGACACCAGAAGATATTCAACGTGTCGCGCAAACTTATCTTAAACGTGCAAACCGCACTGTTGCCGTACTGGCTGCAACCGAGGAGGCTGACCAATGAAAAAGTGTAATTTAAGCTTAAGTGCCTCGGCCTTACTGCAATCTAAAAAACTACTCACAGTGGTGGCTGTTGCGGGGGCGCTCGCGCTAACTGGCTGTGTTGCCACGGATCCGGCAAAGACAGTCGACACGGGGAGCTTTAGCGTACCTGCATATCAACACGTTACTCTGTCTAATGGCTTAACCGTGTATATGATGCCGCAGCGTGAAGTGCCGCTTATCACTATCGATGCCATCGTCCGTGCGGGTGCGGTTAACGACACCACCTCTGGTGTGGCCGAAATGACCGCCGCAGGTTTAATGTTAGGTGCAGGCGGTAAAAGTAAGCTGGAGATAGAACAGGAGGTTGATTTTTTAGGTGCCAGTTTAAGCAGCGGCGCAGGTAAAGAGGGCAGCTATATCAGTGCTAACTTTATGGCAAAAGATGCAGATAAGATGCTGCCGCTAATTAAAGATATGTTGCTTGCGCCAGACTTTGATACCACAGAGTTTGATAAGTTACGTCAGCGAGAAATTGCCGGCTTATCGCAATCGAAAGAGAGCCCGCGTGCAGTGATCAGTCGCTACTTCGATAAACTTGTTTTTGGTGAGCATCCCTACGGCAATGCTACATCAGGTAACAGTGATTCGTTGGCCGAGCTAACGATCCCGCAGTTGCGTGCTTTTCATAAGAGTTACTATCAACCGTCGAATACGGCCATTAGTGTCGTCGGTGATTTTGAGCCTGCACAGATGCAAGCCAAGCTAGAGAAGCTGTTTGCCAATTGGCAAGACGCTGAGCCTGTCACCTTAATCAATCTTACCAAGGGTCTACCTAAGTTTGATGCAAGCGCAGTATTACTGGTGGATAAGCCTGATGCGATTGAAACGACCTTCTTAATTGGTGGTATGGGTATTCGTCGTGATAATCCTGACTTTGTTGGGCTTACCGTGATCAATACCATCTTGGGTGGCCGCTTTACCTCATGGCTTAATGACGAGCTAAGGGTTAATGCGGGCCTGACTTATGGCGCACGTTCTGGTTTTATCCCTTACTCGGCGTCAGGCACATTTAGGATCAGCACCTTTACCAAAACGGCGACCACCAAAGAAACCATCGACTTAGCCTTAAAAACCTATGCAAGGTTATGGGAGCAAGGGCTAGATCAAGCGACCTTAGACTCAGCCAAAGCTTATGTTAAAGGTCAGTTTCCGCCTAAGTATGAGACCAGTGCTCAACTTGCCGGGCTAATGACGGATATGTACCTGTATGGTTTTGATGATACCTTTATCAATGAGTTTCAGGCCAAGGTGGATGGATTAACGCTAGAAGAATCAAAGCGCTTAATCGACACTTATTTCCCGAAGAAAAACCTACAGTTTGTCATCATCGGCAATGCAGCCAAGATAGCGCCGATTGCCAAAGAGTATGGCAAGGTAAAGCAAGTAGACATGACTCAAGTGGGCTTTGGTGGCTAAGCTTCCTTAAGGCCGTAAATACATAACGGAACACAGCAAAAAGCCGCGGTAATCGCGGCTTTTTGCTGTCTGGAACAGTTATGGCAAAAGCCCATGGACGGATAGCTTTTGGGCTTGTGTCAGGAACAGTTGTCTGCAACATTTATGCTCGAATACGAGTCTGGTTACATACCTGCGTAATCTAACTGACGCCAAGCTTCATAGCTGATAATGGCTACGGCATTCGACAGGTTCAAGCTACGGCTGGTCGACATCATAGGAATGCGCAGGCGCTGCTCGGTTGGGATAGAATCGATAATATCAGCGGGTAGACCGCGGCTTTCAGGGCCAAATAACAACACGTCATCTTGCTTAAAGGTCAGCTCAGAGTGTGGACGACTGCCCTTAGTGGTACACGCCATAATGCGCTTACCATCCATCGCCTCAAGGAATGCCTCGAAGTTCTTGTGGTGGGTTACGTTAGCCAAATCAGCATAATCTAAACCCGTACGACGTAGCTTTTTATCTTCCAGATCGAAGCCTAATGGCTCAATCAGGTGCAGCTGGCAGCCGTTATTGGCGATTAAGCGGATAATATTACCGGTATTTGGGGCGATTTCGGGTTCGTAAAGCGCGATATGAAACATGCTGGCCTGCCTAAAAATTGGTGAGCCGAGATTATACGGCAAAAACCTCGATGCGGAAAATCGCGCAGCGGTGATGGCAACATGTTGCGTGAGATAGGTCGTGATTATGTGGTTTAGCAATATGCCAACCGCTGTTTTAGGTCTATATTCCGCTTTACGAATACACGGTTTATTTAGGCAGACATATGGATCTCGCTAAACTTTCTCGGATCAGCATGAAGCACTTGATCACCCTGCATGTGATGCTCGACACCTTGAGCGTGACCGCCAGTGCTGAGCGTTTATGTCTAAGCCCGTCATCGGTGAGTAAGACCTTAAGCCAGCTCAGGCTCAGTCTCGACGACGAGCTGTTTTACCGTCACGGCAATAAGCTGGTGGCCACGCCATTAGCGAGAAGACTGGGGCCTAGCGTGCATCAAATCATCAATGATATGAATCAGCTGATGACCCAAGAAGCCTTTAATCCTGCTGAGTATAAAGGCCGATTTTCACTGGCGATGCGTGAAAGCACCTTTGAATTATTAGCCGCCAAGTTAACCGCGCATGTGCTGACGCAGGCGCCGAATATTCGTTTAGATATTTTTGCCAAAGACAGCGTGGGTTTTGATGGTTTAGTTAAAGGCAGTTTAGACTTTATCGTGTTGCCTCACGATAGAAGTCAGCCGCCGATCTCCCAGCATGAACTGGTATGGGAAACCTTAATTAATGACGAGATGGTGTGTCTGATGAATCCTGGGCATCCGCTGGCGACTCAAACGCAGATCACTATCGATGATTACCTCAGTTATAGCCATATTGGTATTAGCGATACTGATTTAAATACCCCATTTTTTGAGATGCAGTTAGCGCAGCAAGCACGCAATCGTGCGGTACCGATTTCGGTTTCAGATTTTGGTAGTGCAGCGTTACTGTGTCATCACAGTGAGTTGCTGTTTACCAGCTCGAGGCGCTGGGCTGAAATAGCGTTGCAAGCAAAAGGTTTGGTGACTAAGGCGATGCCACTTGATTATGGTGAAGTGGCGTATAGTTTGGTGTGGCATAAGCAGAGTATGAATGACCCTGCACTTAGGTGGTTGTACCAACAGTTGGTTGCTTTTACTCAGGTGGAATTCGAGTAAGTTAATTCTGATTTTTGGCATCAGGCGATGCCTGAGCTTTGAGTTAGACTTCGTCTAACAACTACATCAATCAAACTTCGTTTGATAAAAGTCGTGGGATGCCATCCCACACTCGGGCAAGGAGGACTGCTCGTCCTTATCAAGAACATCCTTGTTCAAAAGCCAGTTCGCCGTCCGTGGTTCTCGCTCAGAGAGTCCATAGTTATGGACTTCGCCCTTGCATCCACCATGACGCCCCTACGAAGTTACATGCATTTGATACGGGCCTCAGTTATTTTCGAAAATCGCTATCGCCTCATATTCGCCGTCCATGGCTCACCTAAGGCGATCTCGGCATCCAGCCTCGCTCACACGACTTTCTGTTTACAAGAGTTCTTCAATAACTTCGGCAACTTCGATGGGGGATGGATGTTTTCTGACACAAAGTGAGCGGGTTTTAATTTTTTTTTTTCATATTAATGGCTCAGTAGTGAAATGATTATGCCTTTCTAACCTCGTGCAGATACGGCTGAAGCCTTCGGTTTCAGGGATGAAACCGCAGAGCGGCCAGGGATGGCGTAAAGCGTGTTTCAGCAGTGTCTGCACATGCCCGTGCTGCAAGCTATTGGAACCGCAAATGCCAGAAGTTGGTTTGAAGATTCAAGTGATGAAGAGTCTAAAGGTTTAACGCTGTAGATTTAAAGCTTGAGCAAGTTTCCCGCAAAGGAAACCCTTAACTTCTGCACATACGCTGGCTGCAGGCCATTGGAACCACAGATGTCGGAATTGGCTTCATACCTTCAAATGGCTATGAGGCCAAAGGTTCGCATGCTTTAGATTTAAAGTCTGCGTTAGTTTCACGCAAATGAACCCCTTACCCTCTGCATATACACTTGCTGTAGGCAATTAGCTGCATACGATGCTGAAAGTGATCTATGAGGTAATTGGTCACATCATTAGAACAGTTAGCTTCAGTGTAAAAACTCTGAGGCCACAATGACCAGGTATCTGTATCCTTTATGGTGAATTATTCTTCTGTTGGTTGTTCTAGAACCAATCAATAGAGTTAACTATTTAAAAACCGCAGTTGAACAGTATTTAAACTTATATGAATAAAAGTTTGACACGCGTCACGTTTTATTGCTAATTTGAACTCAGCGGTTTAGGTCGGAGAGTTCATTGATATAACGAGGACTCAATCGACTGGGAGTTCGACATTAGCTAGCTCCGCTGGCTGAGCCGGATTCGACAGAGCTGAGGCATTGTTATTAGAAGCTTCGACCGAACTACTTTTCAATCCGAGTCTTGCGAATACTATCGGATACCCATTGAGTTACCCACGGGTAACTTTGATAAGCCTAACAAATCAGCATTCATGTTAGGCAGTAAAACAAAAAAGCATCCCAGCGGGATGCTTTTTTTTGCTTTGAATTTTGGTTGATGGTTAGACTTCGTCTAACGACTTTATTTATCAGACTACGTCTGAACTCTATAGTTAGATTTCGTCTAACAACTAAAGTCGTGGCCTTGCCACTTATCAGGCTGCGCCTGACCCTTAAGCAATCAAGCTGCGCTTGATAAACGTCGTGGCGCTTCGCCCCACATTGGTAATGCATCAGGCTGCGCCTGACCAAAGTCGTGAGCTTCCAGCTCACACACGGGCAAGAAGGGGTCAACAGCTACCCCCTCTTGCATCTCCCCAGCCGCCCCGACGAAGTTGTTGATCCTCATACTCCAATAAAAATCGCCTAACGGCTCAGATGGGACATCCATGTCCCCCCGAGCCTGAACCATCATCCATGATGGTTCCACGGCATTTTTATCTACGTACTTCGGCAACTTCGATGGGGAATCGGTGTTCCCTGTGAGTTAGGAGTACTCAATTAAGAGTTACTAATCAATAACTTTAATTAGGTTTTGAAAGGCTGTTGTTTGATAATAAATATTCATCATTTAGTCCATACTTACATTCAGTAAAGGTTGAACCTATTTGAAAACAATATTCCTTATTAGCGGTAGCCTGTTGGCTGTGCTTTTTGTGATGCTTGGGATTGTCATAGGAGTTTCATATGATGCTCCAACAGAAGAAACCCTCGCTTGGATACAAGCTCTATCCTCCGTTGGTGGTGTTGTTATAGCTGCATCAACGATGCTTATTGCACTATATGCTCTCCATACATGGAAAAGTCAGTTTGATCACGCAGAGAAGTTCAAAGCCATAGTCAATTTAGAAACTCAGTTGAGGGCTCTATATGAATCATTTGATAGCTTGCTAGAAGGTTATATTCAGAATGTTGTATATGCTAATTCCGAAAAAGACTACTCAGATTTACAGAAGTGTTACCTTGCTGAAAGGGACAGTTTTATTAGGTTAATGGATTTTTCCTTGAGTTTCTTATCATCTAAAGAACAAAAAAAAGTACTACAAGAATTTGAAAAAACTCGTAAGGTTTTTGATGATGCACGTGGTTTGGCTAACTCATATCACGGGTGTGGCGATACTTCTGATTTCAATATTTTGAGGTTTGAAAATAGTAAGGAAATTGAAAGGAATCAAACGGACTATAAAGGTTTACTAAGACGCCTTAGAAGGTAATTAATTTTTAGTTAAAGACGCCGAAGTGTTGGTTTAATGCTTTTCTAACCCAGTGTAGATGCGGCTTAGGCCTTTGATGGCATGGATGCCATCGTAGAGCTTACATGGAAGTACTTGTAGCGTGCCTAAGAAGTGTCTGCACATACGCTGGCCGCAGGCCATTGGAACCACTGGTGTGGGAAGTTGCTTCATGGATGCAAATAACGAACAACCTAAAGGTTCACCGCTTTGGCTTTCAAGTCTGAGTATGTTTCGCGCAAATGAAACCCTTAACCTCTGCACATACGCCGGCTGCAGGCCATTGGAACCACAAATATGATAAGTTGGTTTGAAGAGTCAAGCGATGAAGAAGCTAAAGGTTCTTCGCTTTAGCTCTCAACTGCGTAACAGTTTCAAAAAATTGGAACCACCAGTGTTAGAAGCTGCTTCATGGATGCAAATAACGAACGAGGTAAAGGTTCAAAGTTTTAGCTTCAAAAGCTACAAAGTTAGGCTTAGCTCAAAGCCTACAAATAAACATTGGGTAAAACTAAATTACGTACTCCACGCTCAGTTAGCCGTGCCGCTAACTCAAGCATCTGCGCTTCACTGCAAGTTGGCCAATTAAGGGCTTCGCCTGTTACGCCATGATGTTGAAAGGCGTTAAGCTTAACTCTTACATTGGCAGGTAACTGGCTTAGATAGCCTGCTATGGCATTAACCTCACTGTCAATATCACTTATTCTCGGAATATACAGTAAGCGTATTTCGTATAGCTTTCCCTCTGCCGCAAGCCGTTTTAAACTGCTAAAGACCCGATGATTATCGCGGCCTGTGATGTAATAATGAGTGTGCTCTTGCCAGGACTTTAGATCGATCATCGCGCCATCTAGGTAGGGCATAACTTGCTGCCAGCCGTTTTCACTTACATAGCCGTTACTGTCGATCATGCAGCTTAAATGAGCTAAATCTGCGCTGACTTTTATCGCTTGAAACAGCTCGACGATAAACGGCAGTTGCAAAGTGGCTTCACCGCCGCTGACGGTGATGCCGTTGATAAAGTGCACTTGGCTGCGGATGAGCGTAAGCATTTGCTCTACGCTGAATTGACGAGTCTTAGGGCTAGATTGCTTAGGGCAGGTGGTTAAACAAATATCACACTGGGTGCACTTGTCACTGTCCCAAACGATCTTAGATTTACCTTGAACTGTTGTTGTCAGAGCTAACGCATCTGCTGGGCAGGTGGCCACGCAATCGCCGCAACTGTCGCACATGTCTATGGTGTACGGGTTGTGACAATTTTTGCAGCTAAAATTACACCCCTGCAGGAAGATGACTAGGCGACTGCCTGGACCATCGACGCAAGAGAAGGGAATAATTTGGTTAACCGTCGCGACTCTGCCCATGTTTTACTCTAAACCCTGTATTAAACTAATTGTTAATTTATAAGCAGCTTACTTGGCCGTTATTTGGCGTATACCGGCGCATGCTCATTAGCTACCACACGAGGCTGACGCTGCAAAATCTTAGTATTCTCTGCTGCCTCAGCGCCTAACCATGTGGTATTGGTGCGTGAGCCCTCTGCTTTAAAGCTGGCGATATCAGACAGCTTAACCATATAACCTGTGACGCGGATCAAGTCGTTTGAGGCCACGTTGGCGGTAAACTCGCGAAAACCTAAACTCAGCGCACCTTTGCACAGCTGCATCATCGCCTGTGGGTTGGCTTTAACCGTTTCATCTATGGTGAGAATGTCACTAATCCCCGAGGTGTAATACTGGTGATGCTCGGCGAGCGCTTGAATATGCGCAATCGGGTTGGGCTCGGTGCCATAGGGAATACGCACGCCCGGCGTCACGTCTTTGTCGATGCTAATGCCGCCCTGCGAGTGCAATAACGCTCGGCCGTTGTAGCCGTAAGTTACAGGTGTTGATTTTACGATGGCATCGAGTGCTTTAGAGATCTTATGCCCAAGCTCGTTAGCTGCCGCACTATGACCATAATGGCTGCTTGGCTTATCTGCTCTTGATTGGTCTATGTTGTCTTCATTGAAATCAGGTGTGCCCTGCAGAATGCTAACAGCCTCGGCCATGCCGTAGATCCCAAACATAGGTGCAAAACGTGATTCTTCAATCAAGGTTTCTTTAACTAAAAAGCTATTAAAGAAGTTAGATTCTTCATGCAAAAATTTAGCGCGTGCGTCAATCAACTCGAATGTGAGCTGGCAGTATTGCGGCAGGATATTATCGAAGAAGTCACTGATGCTATTGGCTTTAAGGGCGACCTCTTTTAGGTTCAGTCTTACTAAGGTGTTGGCACCACCGGCTAATGGCAGAGAGTTATAACAACTGACAATGCCGAAGCCTTTGTTATCAAAAGTGTTGACATGGATTGGGTAGTTAGCAATATGGGGTTTGCTGCACTCACAAATATTGCTGGCGGCAACTTGTAGTAGCTCATCCGGCGTAATTTGTGGGTCGTACATAAAGGTTAGATTCGGCGCTATCTGCTTAAGCTCGGCATCGACACGTAAAATGGTGCGGCAAACAATATTGTCTGTCGGGCCGATGTTTACGTGCATAAAGGCATCTGGCAAGGTGCGGTCTAGCATGATCCAAAATAGCTTTAATTTACGATAAATAGTCTCGTCATCAAGACCTTGGCAAAATGGTAATAGCACGTCATCGAGTTGACCTAGATAAACGGGAATATTGGTGACTGATGGTACATGGTGATAGATGATAGTTAATGCATTTAAGGCTTCATCTAAGTCTTGCGCCGGGCTTAGCTCTAAATACTCAGAACCATTTTGTAAAAACTTGGCGTAATCGGGCAGAACATATCTTGGCTTGAACGGCGCGTTGCCTTCAAACATATCACAGATAACACCTTGCTCTTTGGCCTCGGCTACGGCATCTGACACCTCAACATAAGGCAGACTCGCTTCTGCTTCTAAGGCTAAGAAGTTAGACTTTTGCTTTGGCGAAAGGTTAGGGTCACGAGCTATTTGAGCGATTCTGTTTGCGACGGTCATGGTGCAGTATCCACTAATATTTTATGGATATATTTTAAGATGCTAACGCTGAATTCTTATAGTGAAAAACGGCTAAAGAGTGATTGCCAATTTGGAAATCCGAAGCCAGGGTTCTCAACTTATTTGAAAGTGAGTCGGTGAGCGGGGCAGACTGGCAACTGCCAGCCTGCATAAGGTGAGAACAAGGTAAAGCGAGCTAGAAGAAACCTAGCGGATTAGCATCGTAACTGATCAACAGGTTCTTAGTGTTCTGGTAGTGATCTAACATCATCTTGTGGGTTTCACGGCCAATACCTGATTTTTTATAACCGCCAAAGGCGGCGTGAGCAGGGTAGGCGTGGTAACAGTTAATCCATACGCGTCCCGCTTGAATGCCGCGTCCCATACGCTGGGCGGTATTCATATCGCGAGTCCATACACCTGCACCTAGACCGTATTCGGTATCGTTGGCAATCGCTAAGGCTTCTGCCTCATCTTTAAAGGTAGTTACCGAAATGACTGGGCCAAAAATTTCCTCTTGGAAGATGCGCATATCATTGGTGCCCTTTAAGATTGTCGGCGTAATATAAAAGCCATGACCGTGTTCACCTTCAAGTTTGCATATGTCGCCACCAATCAATACTTCAGCGCCTTCATCTTTACCTATGTCCAGGTAGCTTAAGATCTTATCGAACTGCTCTTGCGAGGCCTGCGCGCCCACTTGGGTATCGGTATCGAGTGGGTTACCTTGCTTAATCGTTTTACAGCGCTCAATCACCTTAGCAATAAACTTGTCGTAAATAGACTCGTGAATTAATGCGCGTGATGGGCAGGTACAGACTTCACCTTGATTAAAAAACGCCAACAACATGCCCTCTATGGCTTTATCGAGGTATTCATCTTCATGATCCATTACATCGGCAAAAATAACGTTAGGAGACTTACCGCCAAGCTCGACGGTTGATGGAATCAATGATTCAGCGGCGCACTTTAAAATATGATGGCCTACCTCGGTTGAGCCAGTAAAGGCCAGTTTTGCAATGCGCTTGCTGGTGGCTAGCGCTTGGCCGGCCTCAGCGCCAAAACCATTGACCACATTCAGCACGCCTTTTGGCAGTAAGTCTTCAATGAGTTCGAGCAGCACTAGAATTGATACCGGTGTTTGCTCAGCAGGTTTGAGTACCACGCAGTTGCCAGCAGCGAGCGCGGGGGCAACTTTCCATGCCGCCATCAGCAGTGGGAAGTTCCACGGAATAATCTGACCAACCACGCCAAGGGGTTCGGGAAAGTGGTAGCTAACAGTATTAGCATCAATATCGGCGGCGCTGCCTTCTTGGGCGCGAATGCAGCCAGCAAAATAGCGGAAATGGTCGACCACTAAGGGTAGATCGGCCGCTAGCGTTTCGCGTACAGCTTTACCGTTATCCCAAGTTTCGGCAATGGCTAAGTATTCAATATTTTGCTCAATGCGATCGGCAATGCGCAGCAAGATGTTCGCACGCTCAGTGACCGCTGTTTTGCCCCAACTGTCTTTGGCTTCATGGGCGGCATCGAGTGCAAGTTCAATATCAACTGAACCTGAGCGTGGCACCTGGCAAAATACCTGGCCATCTACGGGGGAAGTATTGTTAAAGTAAAGATTATTAACCGGTTTAGTCCATCTACCGCCAATGAAATTTTGGTACTGTGGTTTGAAATTGATAATGGCGCCGGGGGTGCCTGGTTTGTTATAAATCATACGAACGATTCCTTGTGTATTATTTATGCGATAACTCAGTGTAGTAGATAAAATAATGGCGAGGGTATAGGAAAAAAGTCGAGTAGCTTATTGCTAGGTTTTTTGGCTATATTGTTGCTCCATATAACAATAATTAGAGCCTTTGGTTTTGGTTATTTGTGCTAGTCGTTATCAAAGATGAATCCTGTGCATTGTTTCTATGCAAAATATGCACTTCATTCATAACTATTTATGGCCTATGCTTCTCTCATCAGTTTAAATAGGAACTTGTCATGTTTAACGCACTTGTTTTGACCCAAGAAGAAAAGCTTACTTTGGCGAGTGTTCGTCAAATCACCGAGGCAGACTTGCCTGAAGGCGAAGTGTTGGTGGACGTTTCATGTTCATCACTCAATTACAAAGATGGCTTAGCGGTTACAGGTGTTGGCAAAATTATCCGTAACTTCCCTATGGTTCCGGGTATCGACTTTGCGGGAACCGTGCTTGAGTCAAGCGATGAGCGTTATAAGGCGGGTGACAAGGTGATTTTAACTGGTTGGGGCGTGGGCGAGAATCACTGGGGTGGTCTAGCTGAAAAAGCCCGTGTTAAAGCCGACTGGTTAGTGCCAATGCCAAGCAATTGCGATGCTGCTAAAGCGATGCAGATTGGTACTGCAGGTTTAACGGCGATGTTGTGTGTTCAAGCATTGCAGCAGGCAGGTGTACAGCCTAGTGATGGCGATGTATTAGTCACTGGCGCCAGTGGTGGCGTTGGCTCAGTTGCGGTGACCTTGCTAGCGCAGTTAGGTTATCGTGTGGTGGCAAGCTCCGGTCGCGTAGAGCAAAACGGTGCCTTGCTAACTAAGTTAGGTGCCAGTGAAGTCATTGATCGCAGCGAGCTTGAAGTGGACTCGCGCCCGCTTGAAAAGCAGCGCTGGGCCGGCGTAGTGGATACCGTTGGTAATAAGGTATTGGCAACCGCATTAGCACAGATGAATTACGGCGGCGCAGCTGCTATTTGCGGTTTAGCGGGTGGCTTTGCATTACCCACTACCGTGATGCCATTTATTCTACGCGGCGTGAGGCTGCTAGGTGTTGACTCGGTTTCTTGCCCGTTTGACAAGCGTCAAGCAGCGTGGGAAGCGGTACTTAACTTGCTACCAGCTAGCTACTTTGAAGATGCTTGCGAGACGATTTCGCTTGAGCAAGTGCCAGAATTTGCACAGCGGATTATTAAAGGCCAGGTAACTGGTCGCGTGCTAGTTCAGCTATAAGCAGGTGCTAGGATCTAGGAAAAGCTGAGAAAGAGCCTAGGTCCTAGGAAAGCCGGAAAAGCATGCTTTCTTCTGTAGTTTGGGCTTTAGCCCATCATGCATGCGACCCATATCTTTGATGTCTATCTGCAGTTCAATCCATCTCTAATTCGATTTATTTTTTTGACGGCATAAATGCCGACCTACATAAAGTGGCAAAGGCACTGTTTTGGTGTTTGCTTTTCCTAGTAGGACGAAGTCCGTCCTCGAAGCACAGCGCTCTAGGGCCTAGAACCTAGAACCTTGTTTATTATGTCCGCCCTCGAAGCACTACGTCCTAGGAGCTAGAAAATACTAATCGGTTACAGATTTTGTGGCGTTTGCTCCAACAAGGTTTGTGTGGCGTTAGCTATCTCTTGGCGTAACCACTTTTGCGCCTTGTCTTGCTCACAGCGAGAATGCCAAAACAGATTGTAATCTAGGCTTTGCAGCTTAAAGGGTAGCGGTTTAACTGTTAGTTTATGTCGCTGGGCTGCCATTTCAGCCATGCCTTCTGGCAGGGTAATAATCAGCGGATTAACCGATTGCAGTGCCAACGCGGTATCTAGATGCGGCGTGCGCAGTAGTTCGGTGCGCGGCGGATATTGGCTTATTGCATCATCGAGCAACGCCTTGACCCCATCACTAATCGCAATGGTGGCATGGGGATAATGCAGGTAATCTTCTAAGCTGATGTCGCTATTAGCCAGTGGGTGGTTAGGGGACAATAAGCAACTGACGCCGACCTTCCCAAGAAAGGTGTGCTGCAGATTCCCGGTTTGACCAATGGCGCGGCAAATTGCCATATCGGCGCCTTTAACACTTAGCTGCGCTTGTAATTCTTTTTGCTGCACAGGCACGATCTCTAACCTGATCTGCGGCGCTTTTTGGTAAATACCGGGCAAAATAAACGGGATTAATGCCTGCATGGCGTAATCAGTCACTGCGATAGAAAATTGTTGCTGGCACTCCTCGGGCACAAAAGCTTTTGGAGTTAGCAGCTCGATGAGCTGGCCTGTGGGTTGGCGTAATTGCTGATAACACTCGAGTGCAAATGAAGTGGGCACGAGTTGCTGGCCAACACGTGAAAACAAAGGATCGTTTAGCATCTCTCGCAGGCGAGATAATATGCGGCTAGTCGCCGATTGGCTCAGGTGCAAGCGTTTGGCTGCTTGAGTGACACTGCGCTCTTCGACCAAAATTTGCAGGGCGATCAATAAGCTCAGATCTTGGCGGTAGATCTCTTCTAATTCCATAATATGTCAGGTTTTCCAATTAATACTAAGCAGCATAAAGGCGTGATAGTTACCCTTATCGTTACTGTTATCGAGAGTTTAGCGCTTTTTTAATATAAGTACCTGTATCAGATCCGTAATTCCACTCGAATCCATATCTGTAATCGAAAACTATAATCGAAAACTGTAATCGAAAACTGTAATCGAAAACTGTAATCGAAAACTGTAATCGAAAACTATAATCGGAAATTGTAATCAATTTTGAATGAGTTTAATCATCAAATCATCGCCTTTAAAGCGAAAGGTTATCTATCTTGGCGAGATTATTGCGCTGATTATGAGTGCGTTTTCTCTGTCAGGGTTACAAAAATACAACCTAAACATATCGTGGGGTTGTTGCCAGATTAAATTTGCTTTTAAAGGGGGATACGGCTTACGTCATAATGCAAGTAAACTCGCGCTATCTCAGCATTTTTAGGGTTTTGTTGTTAAGGACTTTGCACTTGGTCTGCATTTGGAATGGATTCCAAAATACCTCTAAAGTAATAAAAAACTCAAACATTAGATCTCGGTTAAAATTCGTAAATGTTATTTTATTGTATACAGTAAATCCTTGTTTACCTCCCGTTTTGGAACGGGTTCCAGCCCTATGATTATTGCGTCTAATAAAACTAATAGGGTGATGACAGATGAGCAATAAAGATCTGCTAGGACGCCGTAATTTCATTAAAGGATTCGGAGCTGCAGCTGGCGTGGCGCTAGCTGCACCAGCATTGGCCGTATCTGAGAAAGCGGATGGCGTTAAATGGGACCAAGAAGTAGAAGTCCTAATTATCGGTTCAGGTTTTGCGGGTTTAGCGGCGGCGATTGAAGCCACGCGTAAAGGCGCAAAAGATGTACATATTTTCGAAAAGATGTCTTATTTTGGCGGTAACTCTGCCATTAACGGTGGTTTGTTCGCAGCCCCGGGCACACCGATGCAAAAGCAAGAAGGTGTTAAAGACTCTGTAGAAACCATGGTTGCCGACCAGTTAAAGTCGGGCCGTGGTATTGCTGATGAGGCATTATTACGTCACGTAGCTGAACACGCTGTAGAAGCGCTACAGATGACTTTAGATGCGGGTTCTGAATATCACCCATACCTACAGCAGTTAGGTGGTCACTCTGTTGCACGTACTTATCAAACAACAGTGAGCTGTGGCGCGGGGATCACCCAGCCATTACTGCATGAGTGTCGCAAATTAGGTGTGCATACTCATAACCGTGCTAAGTTTGAAGGTTTCTTAGTCGGTGATAAAGGTGAAGTCGTTGGCGTGAAAATGCGTGACAATTATCACTTTGGTGAAGATCAGCCGGGTAAAGTCAGTAATATTCGTGCGACACGTGGCGTGATTATGGCGACAGGTGGCTTCGCGCAAAACGTTGATCTGCGTATGGCGCAAGACCCAACGCTGACAGCTGAAGTAGGTTGTACTAACGCACCTGGCGCTACAGGTGAAGGGATGTACGAAATGTTCCGCCTAGGCGCGGTTCCTGTTCACTTAGCACATATCCAGTCTGGCCCATGGGCATCACCAGATGAAGGTGGTTTTGGTTATGTGTCTAACTACTCTATTTATAACTTCCCGCATTCAGTGGCGATTAACCGTTTAACCGGTCAGCGTTTCATGAACGAGATTGCCGACCGTAAAACCCGTGCTGATGCCGAGCTAAATTGTCGTGATGCACAAGGTAACGCTCTGCCTCCAATCTTGATCACTAGCTATAAGGATTCTAAAAAGCATCCTAATACCAAGAAAGTGCTTAAGTACGATGTGGGTTGGAAGTTTGACTCAATTGAAGATCTTGCGAAGCATTTCGATGTGCCATTAGCGCCGCTTAAGCAGCAAATTTCTGAGTATAACGAGTACGTTAAAACGCAAAATGATCCTCAGTTTGGTAAGAATATGACAGAGGCAAAGGGTAAGTATATTGAGGCGCCATTCACAGTGGTTCGCTTATGGCCAAAAGTGCATTACTGCCAAGGTGGTGTGCAGATCAACACTAACGCTGAAGTAAAAGACAGCTTTACTGGGCAAGCTATCCCAGGCCTATATGCGGCCGGTGAAGTATGTGGTGGTATTCATGGTGTGAGCCGTTTAGGGAGTTGCTCTATTCCTGAATGCATGGTGATGGGTATGACGGCTGCGCGCAGCATGATGAAAGCCTAAACTTGCCAGATAATAAGAGGAATGAGCGATGAGTAAATTAAAAGCGGTATTAGCGCTAACCTTTGGTTGCCTACTAACCTTATCTGCACAAGCTGTAGAAATACGTGACCACCATAAAGAAGTGATCGGTAAAGATTGTAAAACATGTCATGACAATGGCATCAAGCAATTTCCATCAGATCAAGCGTGTTTGCAGTGTCATGATGTTGATGACTTAGCAGAGCAAACAGCACGTAGTGAAGATGATAAGTGGCAGAACCCACACAACAACTTACATTACGGCAAAGAGCTTCCTTGCCAAGAGTGTCATAGCGAACATGGCACTAAGCAGCCATTATGTAGTAACTGTCATACATTTAAGTTTGATAAGTTTCAGCAGTAACTTCAACTCAAATATTTTTAGTGTCGTTTCATCTCAACGACACTGAATAATGAGTAAGGCCATAATTAATTTAATTATGGCCTTTTTTTCCTGCATTGTTATTTTAGCCTCTCAATTTAATTGTGAGGCTTTTTTGTCTTTTAATTATTTCGGCTTAAACGGTTTAGCCTTAATAAATAAGCATGTTTTAATATTGTTTATATCTTTTACATTTGTTTTTAATATGTGACAAATATTGGGTTTTATTAAGTAAAGTTAGCTATCGGACCATTTTTGGAAACCATTCCAAATATAGTATTTATATAGTTATTAAAAATTATAATTTAAACCAATAGGGTGATGTATGAATAGTAAACTGGTGCTCGCAACAATACTTTTATCAAACAGTGTTGTGGCAGCTGATATTCCTGACTTTCTAGATAAAAACGATATTAATAGTGCTCAATTTCAGTGTTTAGGTGATTCCCCTCAATACAGCGCTAAAGATCAAAAGTATATTGATATTTTGTGGGATGAAACATTAACGTATTTAGAGGCTTACGCTATTGCATTAACCAATGGCCAAGCCAGTGGTTGTTTAAATTCAGATACCGCAATGGTTGACTCTACTGAGGGTGGGCAACATATGTGCGTGATGGACAGACGCGATATGAAGCTGATGGTTAAAAACATCTACCAAGTGATTAACAATAGCGATGAAGCAAAGAAGTGTTTTGGTGCACGAGAAGATGTGAGTTGGATTTATAACCCAGGTGGCGAGCTCAGCAAGAATTCTCCAGTGGCACAGCATTTTAGTCGTACGACTTTTGACGAGTTTTTCGATAAGAAAGTGACCGATAAACAAGTGCAGCAATACGGCAAAAGCTTTACTAAAAACTTCTACAAAATGGTCACCGGTGATGAAGTGAAAATGCCGGCTGTATTCCCTTACGACATTAGCGCTAACTCATTGCCTAACTTGTGGGCAGCAGCTGGCTGGTTCCCTATGTATGCCGAAGAAAGTAAGCGAAATGATAATAATTTCAATAATATTCGCGGTGGTTATGCCTATGCAGAAGTTTTTGGTCATTGGGGTTTATTGCGTATTGACGAAATTAATGGTGAAAAGGTGGGGGCAGAAGTCGGCATGACGGTTCAGTCAGTTGATACCTTGTATCCGTTCCATAACCATGCGGTTTCTGAAATGTACTACAACATGCGTGTACCTGCTTGCACCAATCAATTTAAAACTATGGCTATCCGTGAAGACTCACCATTAGTTAGCACAGTTAAAGAGGACGACAAGGTGCGTCGGGTGCAGTTTGATGAGGGACAGCACAACTCACAAACAATGTGGCTGTCTGGCAGCAGCGAGCAAGATCCATTGATCTACTTCCATCAAAATACGATTCACGCATTTGATGTTGATGGTAGTTGTGAAGCGAAGCCTGAAGAGCGCGCGATTGTATCGGTATGGGCCCGCAGTAATGCCAACGACAAACGCAATGACTACGGCACGACTTTGTTGTGTGAATCAGCAAATAACCCAGGCACACCTGCTAAACGCGGTGAAGTGATTCAATGCGACTTAACCAAAGTTAAATGGTAGTCATTTGATAAGTATAGGTGGCAATGACCTTGCCACTTTTTATGGCGATATTGAAATATAAATTGTATTAATATGATGACGTTGTACGTATTAACGCAATTTATATTTATTTTACATGAAATGGATGTTTCAGATGAATAAATTAAATACAGCAATACCATTGTCAATATTAATGGCTTTGGCAAGTCATACAGCGGTTGCAGATGATCTTAATATTGGTGGCTCTGTTCGGGCAAATTATAGTTACAGTGATTATTCCGAGCCATCAAAAGATAAAATGGGTGATTTTGACTTCAATCTTCTTTCTATTACTTTTTCAGATAAGTGGAATGACATTGGCGTTAAAGCGGAGTACCGTTTTTATGATGGTTATGATCATTTAAAATACGGTTATGCTTTTTGGGATGTAAATAAAGATCTCACCATTAATGGTGGTGTCATTAGTAAACCCTTTGGTAATAAAGGCTACGCATCTCATAACTGGTGGTACAGCTTAAACTATTACATGGGTTTTGAAGACGATTATGGCGTGGGTGTCAGTGCTCAGTACCAAAATGGGGTTTCATTATCTGAATTTGCCTTTATTAAAAACGCGGTTTACGGCGGCACTGATCACCGCGATTTTGCGGGTACTGTGGCTAAGGGCACTGTCGATGGTACTAGTTATAACAACGAAGAAGCCAATACTCTGGTTGCGCGCCAAAGCTTTACCTTAACCAGTGGTGAGCTAACCACAATATTGGGTGCGTCAGTTGAGTATGGTCAGCTATATAACTCAGGGTTTGGTGAGAATGGCGATACGCTAAATTATGCAGTGCACCTTGATATGAACTATGCCGGTTGGGGCTTTCAAGCACAGTACTTAGCCTTTGATTTTGACCAGTATGACGATGGCCAAATCGACCCAGATAAAATTGGTATGGGTATGCTAGGTGGATTCTATGAAGTCGCAAGTAAAGGTAATATCTATACGGCTAACTTGTCTAAAAGTATTGGCACCTCGTGGGGTAGCCTAACTGTGTATAACGATTTCAGTATGATACAGCCAGACTTTGAAGAGTTTGATGACTCCATACTAAACTCCACAGGGGTATCGCTAGCCTATGGTCCCGTCTTTGTGTATGTGGACCATTATATGGCGAAGAATGTGCTTTGGCTTGGGGGCAATAGTTTGGGGTTAGTCGAAACTAATGATAATTGGGATCACCGCTTTAATATCAACCTAGCTTACTATTTTTAATTATTTAAGTGTTTATTTAAGTGTTTATTTAAGTTAGTTATTTAAGCTCAGATACAAAAATGCCAACGTTCTCGTTGGCATTTTTACTTTAAGCCTCAAGCCAGTTTAGCTAAGCATTTGCGCTTGAGTGGCTTCACCTAGCGCTAGCACATTGGCCTTGATCAAGTTGATTAACTGATTTGTTGCATCAGTTTGTGTCTCTGGGTTGATATACAGCGACTCATTAAAGGTCGGTAATGGCGGAATGTTATGCTCGATAGGATCGAGGATCTGCATCTTATCGCTAATGCGAAACTCTGCAATGGGCGCTATGACTAAATCATTTTCAACGGCCATACACATAGCCGTTGGTGAGGGCGTAGAAAGTAGCACACTCATGGGGCGCATTGAGATCTGATGATTAGCAAAAACTTGCGCCCGAATAGGGCAGTTTTCTGGATATAACGCCATCGGCACCGTTTCGCGCTTATGGGCGCTGCCGTCTTTGGCTGCAACCCAATGAAAACGTCGCTCAAATAGTAACTCGCCATGACCCGCTGCGGGTGTTTGCCAATGAGTCGCAACAATCACATCAAATTCGCCATTATGTAGACGCTTATAGAGATTGCCACTGACATCGGTATCGATGACTAATTCGATACAGGTAAACTCGCGAATAAACTCTAATAAGAAGCTGCCTAAATAACGATTGATGTAGTCAGTTGGCACACCGAGCCGTATGACTTCACGGTTTTGACAATCTTTTAGCTCGTCAATCGCCTGCGAACTGAGTTGCAGCATCTTATAAGCGTAGTTAAGCAGCGTCTTACCAGACTCGGTCATGGTGACACCTTTGTTATCTCTAAGTAACAAAGGCTTACCAACGCTCTCTTCTAACTTCTTGATTTGCAGGCTTATCGTTGACTGTGTACGGCAAAGTTTCTCAGCAGCTTTGGAAAGATTTCCGCATTCAACTACCGCAATAAAGCTTTCTAATAGTTCAATTTTTAACATGGGCTATTGAGTTTATTCATGATGCTATCAGTATTACTCAATACCCGCTTGATACCTAGGCTGCTATTTTATGAATGTGAACTTAAATTATATTGATTGTTAGATTTGTGAAGAGGTCGACATGAGTAACTGGCAACAGCGAGAAAGCTATTTAACCGACATTGCGGAGCGCTGCTTAAGAGGGCATAAAAGCTTTGATTTGTGCCGTTCTCACCTGGTTGGAGCGAGTCAGATCTCCAAAGGCACCATCTACAATCATTTTCCAAGTGAAGCAGATTTAGTCGTGGCAGTCGCTACGGCACATTTTAGAAAACGCCTTGAAAGAGCCGCGATTGATGACGCTGTTTATCAAGACTATTTAACCCGCTTCTTGATGCACCATTGCTGGGGACTGCATGACGATCTGCTATATGACCGTTTTATTATTTCCCGTGTGATGCCTAACCCAGAGCTGTTAGAGCAAGTCACTGATGATAACCGTCAGGCATTCGAACAGGTTTATGGTGAGTATATACAGTGGAATAACGATCTCATCAAGTCTGTTGGGGTGGTCGAGGGCTTTAACCGTGCAGAGCTGGTTGCCAACTATCTGCGCGGCGCTCAAATCAACTGCGACGATGCGGGCAAGCAATATGATGACGCGGGTTTGTACTATCAATTTAGCTATGCCCTAGCGCAGTTGATGGGGCACTCAGATAAACGTATTCCTAAGCAGGCAGATTATGCCAGCTGGTTAACCAGACTCGAGCCCGCGGCAAACGCCGCTTAAGGCAATAAGCATAGTTTGTTACGATTGATTTTTAGGGGCCGCTAACCCTAGATAGTAAACTTTTTACAGCTATCAGTTAGCTGTTCACTTAGTCGGTTGAGCTGCGACGATTGCTCTGCAACCTTATCGGAAATTTTATTTAGATCAATGCTGACGACTTCTATCTTAGCAAGGTTGTTAGTGAGCTCTGAGGTTGCATCTGCTTGTTCTTTGCTGCAATCAGCAATAGATGCAAGCTGCTTGGTCGAGTCATTAATCTGCCTCATGATATGATCAAATTTTGCTTCTGTTTTTTCTGCTATATAATTACCTTGCGACATCTTTGCTAGCGAGATGTCGACTAGCTTTATGGTTCTGGAAGCCGCCGTTGCAGTGCGATTAGCTAGACTACGAACTTCATCTGCAACTACAGAGAAACCTCGACCAAATTCACCTGCTCGCGCGGCCTCTATTGCAGCATTGAGTGCGATAAGGTTGGTCTGTTCGGCGATATTGGTGATTTCATTCATGATACTGGCGATTTCACTGCCTGAATGATTAATGCCTTCGAGTGAGGCAAGCAGTGACTGCATCTGTTCATGGCCTGCATTAGCTTGCTCGAGGGTCTCTATCCCTTGCGCATTCATATTCTCTGATGAGCCAGCGGTGATTTGGGTTTGGCTTTCAATTTCATGCAGAGCCGAGCTCATGGATGAAACTAGGTTTAGCTGGTTATTTGCGCCTTTTGACAGCAAGGCACCATCTTTATTTAGCGCAGTAGAGGTTTGCTGAATCGCATCAGTGCTGGCTTTTACTGAGTTGACTAGCGTTGAAAGGTGGCTGAGCATTTTGGTTAATGCATGACCGAGAAGATCCTTCTTTCCGGCTAATGTGACTTGGCAAGAAAGATCGCCGCAGGCGATGGTCTCTGCTGTATTCACTTGCCGGCGTTGATTGTCGATTAAGTTAGATAGCGCGTGGGCAATATGACCCAGCTCATCTTTTCTGTGAAGCAACTTCTGCCAGGCAGAGCGATCTAAATGACTTAACTCAATATCCCCCACAGAAAGTTCGGTTATTGCAGTTGAAACGGTGCTAAGGCCCTGGGTTATTAGGTTGACGAGTTTAAAAATTAATAGCGAAATAATCACAATAGCCGCTATAGCGACAATACTGCTTGTGACTATCAACTGGCTTTGGTTAGCTTTAATTGCCCGCTCTTGCACTGAGCTGATCACTTTCCAACCGCTAACGGGCTCTTGTTTTACCCAGCCTAAGTAGTGCAGTCCCTGCTCTGAATAGCGAACTAATTGATTGTTGGCTTTGCATAAACCCTTAAACATACGTTGATTTTCTGCTAGAGAATTAATTGCTCTATGTGCGATGAGTTGGCATTCCCGCGATAAAATAAACGAGTTGCTGTTACTGTCTATTTTGCCGATATCTACATGGTCGCGATAGAAGTTATCTAGAGGTACGCTCATAAAAAGCATGCCATTAGGAGCCACCTTTGCTGCAATGGTGACTAATAACTTGCCATCGACACGACTTTTCACTGGGTCTGATATGACTGCTTGGTGACTTTGATAAGCTAGATCGATATAACTCATTTTTGCATAACTTTTACCTAATCGTTTAGGGTTGCTTGCGGCAATGGCAATATATTGCCCATCAAGTAGTGCGACGTTACGAGCACCGACTTGCTCGCCAATGGCTTGCAAATGCTCAGAAGCCGCTTGGCGAAGTGAAGGATCGTCAAGTGCCATAGCGATAAATGGACTATTTGATAACGCATTAATAGTGCCGAGCTGACTATTTACCCAGGTTTCGATATTTTTTTGCAGTAATGCACCGTTACTTTTAATTGTTTTTGTTGATGCTTGTTCTAAGGCGTTCAGGCTTATATGAATCGTTGCAAAGGCGATTGCGATGAAACCGGCTGCCACCATTGGTATGAGCAGTATGTTGAATCTAAGACGTAACTTCATAAGTCTTCCTGCTTACTTTTATATTGTCGCTTTCGCTCAACGTTAAACGACAACCTGATTAAATAGGTTCTGTATAATGCACAATCCGATAAAGCATGCGATTGCAGACATAATTGGAGTGATCATCCAGCCCACAATAATTTTTAGTAGAACCTTCCATTGAATGGGTAAACGTTTTAGTAGCGCGATACCGATAACCGCACCAATAACGGCTTGCGAACTAGATACTGGCACAAGGGGAATGGCGGGCAAACCTATGCTGACAAAAGCATTTGATAAGGTTTGTGACGAGAAAATAAATAACACGATAGAGTGCGCCATCACCACGACCCAAGCGGTGATGGGGGTCATTGCAATGAGGTTGTCACCCACGGTGAGCATGACTTTTTTTGAGTAGGTAAATACACCTATGCTGATGGCCACCGCACCAATAAAAAACAGCTGCATTGCGGGACTAAATGATATGCCAAATAGCTCCATTGGATCTATGGGGGTGCTCAATACAAAGACGCCCATCACATTGGCAATATTGTTTGCCCCTAAGCTATATGAACCAAAGGCGCCTGCGACAATTAGCCCGATACGAGTCCAGTGGTCTAATTGAAAGAGTCCAGGCCGGATGCGTTTTATAGCGACCGATACGCATTTGAAAAGAATAACCGCAGTGATTGCGGCGAGAATTGGGCATAGCACCCAAGTGCTTAAAATCTTTGTTAGCGCCTCAGGATCTGTTTCCATGCCACTAAACAAATTCCAACCGATGATAGCACCGACGATCGCCTGCCCTGTCGATACAGGTAAACCAGACTTTGTCATAAAATAAACGGTGGTTGCTGCAGAGAGTGCGACGGTAAATGCGCCGCCAAGTGCTGAAACTTTGCCTAAGGCACCTAGTGTGTGCGAGGCTCCAGCGCCACTGATTACCGCGCCTAAAATTACCATAAGGGAACAGATGATTGCAGCCGTTGAGAACTTGACCATCTTTGAACCAACGGCTGTACCGAATACGTTGGCGGCATCATTGGCACCTAAAGACCAACCGAGAAATAAACCACTTGAGAGAAAAATCCATATTGCGATATCCATACCTTTAACTCCTATTGCACGCGTTTAAGGGTGTAGATCGCGATGCGGTCACTGATATCTTCAGCCAAATTAGCGACTTGATCGATTCGGTCACAGAAATAACGTAGCTGTATCTTGTTGACTAAAGGCTGGTCTGTATCAAATAGCAGTACTTTGGTTCGGGTACACAAACGATCGGCTTCACTTTCGAAAGCAATGACCTTGGTGTGGTACTCCTGCACTCGTTGTAGATCGGTAAAAAAGCTTTTAGCGCACAGAAGCGTGTGGTCTATGGTTTCGCCAACAATCGAGAGGAAATTAAGTAGCTCTTCTTGTATTTCCAGAGGAATATAGGGCTGCTCAATTTTTAAGTGTAAGCCAATGGTTTCTTGTTTGTTGATTAGGCGGTCGGTTAAGTCAATGAGTGAGGCAACATCAGAGCGTAAGTCTGGGATCAGGGTTTTACGATACAGGGTTTGCTCGATCTCTCTTTTTAGCAGGTCGGCACGATGCTCGATACTTTGAAGTTCTGCTAATGTCGTTTCAAACTCTGTGCTTTTAGGGCCATAGGTTAAGTAGTTTTTCCACATCTGAATGGATTTATGATGTGACAAGGTTACCTGCTCGAAGAAGAGATAAACTTTAGTTTCTGTTGATTCGCTCTTGGAAAGAAGCGTAGTGAGCCGAGAAAAACCAAACATGGTATCTCCTTATTCTTATTTGAGGGCATTTTAGGTGACACGAGGGGAGGCCTGATACCACTAAGGGAGCGGTTTAGTAGTGCCAGGCCTGATTTAAGGTTTAGTTAAATCCTTTTGACATCTTAAATGTTGCTGTTGTCTTGGAGCCTTGATTATCGCTTGGCAAGTTAACTTTCTTTACCTCTTCAGAGAGGAAGTTATACGCTTCTTCAAGGTGTGTTTTATCACTGGAGTGACCCTTAAATGAAAACTCAGTGAAAGTGACTCTTGGGTTGCGGTAATAAGGCGTCCACAATTGGAAATCTATTTCCAAATTATCAAAGCGAGGATCTTTTAAGTTGCCTTCCCAGCCGTGAGTTCTCATCACCAAAGTCTGCTTTAATTGCTGTTTATGGTTTTGATAGATGGGTTCAACTATTTCCCATGCCGTAGCGTTTCTCTTTAGCACCTTAAACACGGCTTCCATGTCGATATTTTTGACATCAATATCAGCTGGAGAGTAAGGAATATCATAACTAACGCTATAAGCGGACTTGTCTTTGGTAAAGTCGACTTCAGCTTTCTTGTAATGACTCAGATCACCGAACGCCTCTGGATTTGGCGCTCTTAACTTGACTGTAATCTTGCTTTTACGAGGCTTAGTTACGTGCTCTCTGACTCGGATCTGTATATTGTCAGCTTTAAAGGCTCGGTCGGCCGTATCGATGTAAGTCACTAACTTAACCGAGATATCATCTTCTAAATCAACAAAATTAAAGGCTTTTTTAAATGCTTCTGTTTGCTTATTGGCGGCATAAGGTAAGGTTTTACCGACACCAGTATTAACGTGGTACTCCAGCTGATCAAATGCATCCGGTGATAAGGCATAGGCACTGCCGCTAAGGCATAAGTTAATAGCACCAATCAGTAGTAAATTATTTCTCATTACTGTTTCTCCCTTTAAAATGCAAACTGTAGGCGAGCTTGGATAATATTGGCGTCTTGGTCGTACTTCTCTACCCCGTCGATATCAGTATATGGCGCTACGTAGTCGGCCTGAGTGTAAACATAGTTCAACTGTGCCTTTAGGTTATCTTCTAAATACCAGTTCAATCCAATAACGTAATCTGTTTTTTTACCGCCTTCGATACCTGCTTTAACATCATCAAAGTTAGCGTAGTCATATCGAGCTGCGACTTCCCAAGCCCCCCAGCCGCCTGCAGAGATAGGATTTGAAGGCTGCACGCCTTTAAAGGTGCCTTTTTTGCCACTGTAGCGCCACTGTTCACCGGTAATGGTGTAAACGGCTTGAGCATAGTAAGCATCGACATTGGCTTTTGGATCTGCAGTTTGGTCAACTGATGCACCTACATATTCAGACTGGAATAGGAAGTTGCGGAACTGATAAGCGAGCTCGGCACCGTAGTGAGTACCTGATTGAGACTTGATTTTACCAGTATTAATGATACGTTCTGATGGCTTGGTATTAGGGCGTGCACGGTAGCGTAATGCTTTTTCTGCATCATCATTTAAGTCAATGTAGAGCCCACTTGCACCAATGTGAAGTAGGTGACCATTACGGTCAATCGGCGCCATTGTAAAACGTGCATTGAAGACATTCATCTCTGCATGGCTTTGATCATCGGTAGAGAAAAACTCATTTTCAGTAGTGATACCGTAGCCTACATGTAAATTATAATTGTTGCCGACATAGCGCCACTGAACACCAAGTGCACGGTCTGGTGCAAATACATCAGTCGCGGCACGTTCTAAGAAGGCGAGGTGGGCTGAACTACCTGTGGCTTCCATACCGAATGCATACTTTTGAAAACCAAGCTTAAGACTTGAATCGTCCCACCCCTTATAGACCACGTTTGCATCTTTTACTTCAACTTCGGTGAGTCCGTCAAAGTCGAACTCTAGCTCATATTCCCAAACATTAGAGAAATAGCCTTCAATACCAAAGCGTAAACGACGAATGCTGGCATCGGTGAACTTATCATTATACTCACCATCAGTATCATATAAGCCATCAGCTTTTACGTAGTCGGCTTGAATACGTGCTTTAAACTCCATGGTTGAACGGCCATCTTTTGAGATAAGTTCAGGGCTTGGAGAATCTTTAGAGAACTTTACGCGGTCAACTTGATTTGCAGCATCTTTTGCTTCAATTAACTCCATTTCAAGTGCGTTTAGTCGCTCTTCAAGTTCCATCACTTTATCTGTTTCAGATGCCATAACAGCAGATGAAAAACATAAGATCGATGCGGAAATTGCTAGCGCAATAGGTGAGCTTGGAAACATCTTGTTATTGTTCATAATACTCTTCCTTCTGTAACTTCTTATTGTATTCGCTTGGTGTTTAACATTTATAAAATTTCGATGTGTTAAGGGTATGCCTTGTATGTGAATAAAAACATGATCAATGTCAACTAATTGCAACTAAATCGTACAAATCGTTTTGAATTGTCGTTTTGTTGATGTTGATCTGTTTTTGTGTGTATGTTGGGTTTATGTTGCGTTTTGCTTGGCGTGAAATATGTGATAAATCTAGCCAAAGCTGATCCATTTTTATCCCGCTAAAGCTTGATAGGTCAAGGGCAGAAAGCTAATTACTTATGCACTGCCCCTACTTTTGGTCCCAGCGTAAGGCGCTGCTTTTACTGTTTATTTTCAATCTTATGAATTCCTTTACGACTCACGTAAAGTTTATAGTGGTAGTGGTGCACTTCACCGTTATGCTGCAGCGCTATCACCAGATGTATGGTGTGTACTTTATGGACTTTTGTTTGCTTGATTTGAGACTCACTCTCATACCAGTGTGGACTAATAACTTTAGGTAGAAGGCGTAAGGATTTACTTAGGTTGACTGTCAGTTCATCTAAAAACTTTTTTTGTTCATTATTTGTTGTTGGGGAGAGGTAACTTCGCTGATGAACAAAGGCAACATCCAGTCGATCTCTTTCTGAATGATTAACACGCTTGAGAATAGTGACAATCGAATCACTCAGCTGTTGCTGTTGTTGCCGGTAATAGGTTTCTTTGATGTCAATAATTCGGGTGCCATCATTGGCATGAAAGCGATAGTGATGTTGGAAAAAGTGGGAGAAAAACTTTTCCATTAAATAGTTACGCCCTAGCTCCTTAATGCGGTCTTTAAAGATATAAGAGAGTACTAACGAGATAAAAAAGGGGGTTGAAAAATTGCCGAATGCTTTTTGGGTCGCAAAGGCAATGCCAGTGGCAAATGCCATGGCTAACGCTGCGGCGAGGCCAAAAATAAGCTGTTCGGCAACCGCTCCATCTTGGAGCTTTTTTCGTTTCACTTTGTAAGGAGTATTAATGATGCGTCGCCCCATATGTAAGCGGCGTAGTAGCTTTTCTCTATCATCATCACTACGACTGGTTAGCTTTAAATTGTGGATGTCAGCATACTGTTTAATCTTGGCGAGCAATGGGTCGATATTGACTTGTTCAGGCTTTGGCTTCTGAGATTTACTCTTTAATAAAGCTTGGTTGAAGTAATAAACTAATTGATGGTTAGCAAGTAGATATAATTTATGGTGAGTTAGCTGACTTTCTTTGTCATGAATACCTTGAAATGACTCGATTAGCTCAGCCACTACTGTGAGTTGCTGGGGCTCAGCAGTAAGCAGTATTTGATTTATTCCAGTCACAAAATTAGACAGTGCAGTAACATATTTTTTAGCGTTATCTTGTGCCTTGGCATAAGCATATTGTCGCAACAGTAAGAGGTCGTTTTTAATGATTTCAATGCTGACGGATTCTACTCGAACTAGGGATTGTTTCTGCAGTAGGTTTTGGTAAAAAAAAGTGGGAGAAAATATGTCGCTATGATCGCTTAAAGGAGCTGGGTAAAAGTAATGAACTTGTACCTTGGCACTTTTTATTTGGGCGTCAATTTCCACTTTTATCTTTAAGTGGTATTGGTCTACGATCGATAGCGACAGCATATGACTACCTGTTACCAAGTGGTATAAGGCTGCTTCATGAGCATTGAATTATAATAACGGGGATCTCCTGTAACCTCTTCACCTAGCCAGCTTGGCTTATTAACGGTTTCAGATTCTTCAGTCAGCTCGACTTCTGCTACAGTAAGTCCTTGGTTGCTCTGATAAAACTCATCAACTTCGAAGATATGATTGCCATGCTCGACTAGGTAACGAGTTTTATCAATCACGCCAGGCTCACAGATTTCTAGTAGCTCTTTAGCTTCCTGTAACGGGATTTCATTTTCCCACTCATATCGAGAGGCTCCCGATTCGTTGCCTATACCTTTAATGGTTAAAAACCCTTTGTCTCCTTTGACGCGTACTCTTACCGTTCTTTCCGGAACGCTGCTCAAGTAACCTTGAGTAATTCTTACCGAGCGGGCTGTTTGCTGCTTGAACTCATCGCTGTTGACTAGATATTTACGTTCGATTTCTTGTGCCATGATTAAGTCCCTAATTAGTTTGCTAATGGTAAGTTTTTCATGCCGATGACACGCTTAATGGCTTGCAGATAATTGATGTTTTCAACACCTTCTAACTTGAGATCTTTGATAGTTCGCTGAATATCTTCAAGCTCGGTTGACTCACTATTAACACTGACGATTCGCGCCCCGTTAACTAGCACGTTTGCGACTTCACAAATGGTGTCGTTCACCATATAGCCATAGCGTTCTTTGTGGATCTTCACTGCTTGTAGATCTGGGTGGTCATTGATGAGGTCGAGAAATTCTTCAAAGCTATATTGCTCTTTGTTTAGCGCTGGTTGTTCAACCATAAATGCGGGAAAGATCTCTTCTAGAAGTTGAGCTGCGCTGATAGGGAACTCTGCTTTTAACTTGGGATCCCATTGCTCTAAGCCATCCACTGTTTGTACGTAAGACTTTACGTCCATTTTGCCGTCGCGAATTTTGGTGTTATTGAGATCATTGGTACGAGACATGATATAAATTTCATCACTTTGTCTATGCCAAACCTTTTCTGGAACAGGAACAGATAGACGCGCCATACGTGTTGAAGCTTCGGTGAAGTCCTGACCAAAAGTTCGGAATTCGAAACGTGGCTTTGAAACTTCACCAATTTTTAGTTCTGACATAAAACGATCCTCGATAAGTTTTTGGGGGTTGGTATGCTATTTACAGTACGCATTTTAAAAATAAAAAAACCGATCAAGATCAATTTTTGTTAAATAAGTTACAACCTGATCTTACGTTATTTATTTTAACCGCGATTTACTGTGCGCGTAAATCGTTGATTTTTAGTTGTTTGTTGCGGTGGCGTTTGCTTTTTACCTTTAATGCGATTTATTTTGATAAAAACTAAGTTGCTTGTGTGTTGATCTGGATCCTGTTTTGTAAAGGCGTTTACGAGTAATGTCTATGTAACGACTACCTAATGAAGGGCACAGTTAAGATGACTCAAGGAAATGTTAATACAATAGAATCACTACAGATGTCAGGGGGACTAAAGAGCGAAGTCTCTGTAAATGATGGTGTAGAGACAAACGAGGAAAGCCTAAAGAGTGCCGATCCACTCGATATGAATCAATATCGAATGGAAACACTGCCGATAAGAAGTAAAAGCGTGTTTGAGCTGTGGCTTGCTAAGGGGGGAAGCTGGATTGCACTCGCCGTATTTAGTTATATGCTGCTGAGTGAGCCGGCATCATTTTTGGTTAACTTTGATCCAAGTACCTTAAGTAAAACTGCTGCTGAACATTTTCAAGAAGTCGGGGCTGTACTATTTAGTTGGCATGGGCAGGCGATGTTTGCCATTTTTTGCACAGCAGTGATCTTGTGGATTACCGAACCTATCCCTAATTACTTAACCTCTTTGATGGTGATTATTGCCATGGTGCTTACCGGAGTATTGCCTGAAAAAGTGGCTTATGCTCAGTTAGGCCATCCTATTATGTGGCTCAATATTTTATCCTTCATTCTGGCGTCTATGTTGGTCTCTTCCGGCGCCGCTAAGCGTTTTGCACTTTGGTTTATTTGTCGTTTTGGTACCAGTGCCACTCCCATTTTTTATAGTTTTATGGTGATAAACCTCGCCCTGTCGGCATTTATCTCAGCGACAACGGCAAAAGCCGCGATTTTGATGCCGATATTTATGGTGATCGCTGCGGTATATGGCGCAAGAGGCGGTAATAATAAGAATAATTTTGGTCGAAATTTAGTGCTGCAAAATCTGTTGCAGATCAACCTTTGTGCTGGCGCCTTTGTTACAGGATCGGGTGCTAATTTACTTGCTGCAAGTTTAATTGCGGGGGCAATAGGAGGAAGCTTCTTTTTTGCTGATTGGATGATTGTGGCCTTGCCGATTGTGGTTTGTATGATTGTCATCGGCTGGTTAATTGCGACTAAAATCTTTTTCCCTCTAGCTCCAGAAGAGCGGTTACCGCAAATTGATGGTGGTATGGAACGGTTAAAAGGTGAATTAGCCAAAATGGGACCCGTTTCTTTTAGAGAAGTGAAGTCTCTTGTGATTTTTGTGACCATCTTAATATTCTGGGCGACCGATAAGTACCATGGTATTAGTGCAACCGCCATTGCCTTTATTGGGGCCATTGTAGCCTTAATGCCAAGACTGGGTGTGGTTAACTGGAACCAAGTGGATGTGCCTTGGCACCTGTTACTATTCTCGGCAGGCGCTTACACTTTAGGTGCAGGGTTCAAGCAAACCGATTTGCCCAATTTAGCGGTTAATTTCAGTCTTGAATATTTTGGTTTGGATGAAAGAACACCCTTTGGTGTGTTTTATATATTGCTGACAGGAGCCATGCTATTTAGCTCATTGGTATTCCAGTCAAAAACGATGCGAACCATGCTATTTGTACCGATAGCCATTGGTATTGCACAGCGCTTTGATTTTTCGATTATGAGTTTGGCGCTGCCAGTAGCATTATTGATTGAGCATGTGTACGTATTGCCTTTTAACAGCAAGCCAGCTTTGTTGTTATATTCGACCGATCAATACAGTTTAAGTGATACATTTAAATTTGGTTTTACCATGTTATTAATTGGCTGGGCTGTGAGTATTTTGATGGGAGAGACTTGGTTTAGATTTTTAGGGTATACGCCTAATGGTGTGTTTGGTTAGAGTTTCTGCGTAATGAGATAAGCTATGAGCACAAAAAATAACGAAATCCGTAGCAAGTTAGCCTTACTTCAGTTAGCGACAGAGCTGGGTAGTATAAGTAAAGCTTGCGAAATTATGGGCTATAGCAGAGACAGTTATTATCGCTTTAAAAAGCAGTATGAAGCTGTTGGTGAAAGAGGGCTAAAGAACCTTTCACGTAAGAAGCCTGCCATTAAAAATCGAGTGTCTCAAGAAGTTGAAGAGCAGGTGATTGAGATTGCACTAGATTATCCTAATTATGGTCAAGCTAAAGTGGCTGAGTTACTTACAGCTAGAGCTTGCTGTATTTCAGCGAGTGGCGTACGAACAATCTGGTTGAGACATAACTTAGAGACTAAGAATAACCGCCTATTAGCCTTACATACTAAGCTCAAGCAAGAGCAGTTTTTAAAACCAAGAGAGCAACAACATATAGAGCAGATCTATAAATTAGACCCCAACGACCCGAATTTTGAGTGCCTCTATCCAGGAGATATCTGTGTGCAGGATACTTATGATTTAGGTGTAATTACGCCTCTAGGCCAGTTATATCTGCACAGTTTCGTTGATGGTTATAGCCAATACGCTATCTCCGTTGTGATGGAAGATAATAACTCCGCGGCAGTTGTTACCTTTCTAAAAGAGTTTGTTTTGCCTTGGTATCGCGACAACAACATTGAAATTAATAGTATCTTGACCGATAGAGGTAGTGAGTTCTCGGAGAGAAAAAGTCCTGAGTTTAGTCTAGCGCTGATTGAGAATAGGATTAATCATATCCAGATGCGTGCCTATAATGGTCCGGTGGTAAATGGTCTAGCGGCAAGGTTTCAAACCTTTTCTTACAACGAGTTTTTTGAGCCTTATTTAAAAAGTCATAACGTGACATCTTTGACTGATCTCAATGGGGAGTTTAGTCGTTGGTTATCGAATTATAATCAACAGCAGCCTTTATCTGGGCGTTATACTTTGGGGAAAACTGCTGCTGAAGTATTGCGTTTGAGCCGCCATTTAATTGATGGGCATCAAACGGCAAATAATTAACTCACTCAAGCAATATTCACTTCAACTTGAAAAAGGCAAGCTGATACTTATTTTCAATCCGTGAGCTTGATGGTTGTCTGCCTTTATCTTACCTTGATGGGCTTGAATGGCGGCTTTAGCAATCGCCAGCCCTAAGCCCCAGCCGCCGGACTCTCTATCGCGCGCAGACTGTGGGCGATAGAAAGGCTCGAAAATCGCTTCTAAGTCAGCTTCGTCGCTAATGCCTGGGCCATCATCGATAATCTCAATTTGTATGCTGCTGCCACTGGCAAATGCTTGAATCGAGACTTGCGTGTTGGCATAGCGGATGGCGTTACGCAGTAAGTTCTCAACCGCTCGGCATAAAGGCCGAGGGTAAAGCGGCAGCGTAATTGATTCATCTATGTCGATATGCAGCTGCTTTTTTTGCTGTTGAGCTTCGAAATCGGCATCGTCTAATACCTGGCTTAAGATTTCAGCAAGCTCAAGGCTGCGCTTGTTTTCGTTAGCGTTAAGCTTGACTCTAGACAGCTCTAACAGCTCGGCAATCATCTGCTCAAGTTGATCTGCTTCATACTCAATCCGCTCGGTTTCAGCGGTTTCTTGGCCTTTTTTACGGCTTAGCGCTAAAGACAATTTTAGCCTTGTCAGTGGTGTGCGCAGCTCATGAGAGATATCGCTGATCAATCTTTGTTGGCTCTTAACCATATTTTCAACCGAGTCGGCCATACCATTAAAGGCTTGAGCAAGCTGGCCAATTTCATCGTTTCGCTGGGCTGTTGCCATATCGACCCGGTGACTTAAATCGCCTCCGGCAAGTGCATCAGCACTGCGTTTGAGTGAGCGTAATGGCTTACCTAAATGCCAGGCAAATAAGCCACATAATAACCCTGATAGTAAAATCGCGATGCTAAGGGTTAAGATTTTATTATCGATAAAGAAGAAGAACCAGGGCCGTGGATGATGTTCTGGTAAACGGCCATATAGGCTGAAAGGCTTGCCCTCAACGTCAAAGTTATAGGGGCCGAAAATCAGCTCGTCTTTAAATTGGTGTTTAATCGGATGGCCAGCTTCATCGGCCATCAGCATAAAGCGTCTTAAAGCTCGAGATTGTTTATGGGTATTGAGTACCTTGCCGTACTCATCGACTAAATAGATGCGGGCCGGCCGGCCTTTAAATTCTTTAAAGCGGCTTAAATGTTTGAGCTTTTCAGTGCCCAGAACCTGCGGATTTGCACTAATACGCTCGGCACTTTTTTCAAGCATACGTTCAAGCGGAGGTGGCAGTGCTGATTGATCATGGTTTTGCTGCAATAAAGGCAGCAGCCCAATGAGCGCGATGATCAGTGAGCTACAGAGCCAAAAGCCCAGTAGTAATTTAACGAATATATTATTGGGGGTTTTTCTCAGCTGCATTTAAGGTAACCAGATATAGCCTTTACCACGAATCGTTTTCACACGTGGGCGGCCGTCGTCTCGTTCAGGCATCTTCTTGCGTAAGTTAGAAAGGTGCATGTCTAAACTGCGGTCAAAAGGCATCAGTTTTTTACCGAGCACTTTTTCGCTTAAGACTTCTTTGCTGGCCAGTTCACCGGCATGCTTAACCAATTCAAACAGTAAGCTAAATTCAGTGCCGGTGAGAATGATGAGCTGATCTTGGCAGTGCACCTCTTGGCGTGCGGGATCTAAATTAATATCGCCGTACTGATGTGTTGTCTGCGTTGCTTCGTTTGATTGAATATGGGTACGACGGATAATGGCACGAATACGTGCAACCAGTTCACGGTCGTTAAATGGCTTCGGCAGGTAATCATCGGCACCGATCTCTAAACCCACTACACGGTCGATTTCATCACCTCGGGCGGTTAGCATCAGTACCGGTGTTTGTTTCTTGCTGCGCAGCGCGCGCAAGACTTCAAACCCATTGAGTTTAGGTAGCATTACATCGAGTAAAATAAGGTCGAACTGCTGCTCTATGGCCAGATCTAACCCTGACTGCCCATCGTGGGCCAGTGTCAGTTCAAAGCCTTCAAGTTCTAGCAGTTGTGCAAGCAATTCAGATAGACCTAAGTCATCATCTATCAATAATATACGGCTCATATTTAACCTTCTAATGTACTCTTACTGTGGCGAGTATACCCTGTTTGATGTCAATTGCAGTTTAGGAGTGTAATTCAACGTAAAGAACAGAGGTCCTTGGCATTATCGAGCCTCATTTAAACAGCTTTACAGAGCTTTACGCTGTACAAACCCAAGCTTACATTGAGTAGACTAAACTGATAAGCGTCAAATCAAGCTTAGCAGTGCTGAGCAAATTCAAATGAGGCTACCATGATGAAAAAGAATACGTTTAAAGCAGGTTTGCTTGCCATAGTGGCCAGCACCGCATTATTAACCGCTGGTGTAAATGCTGCCGATGACCAAGATGGCTCACGTGATGGGCATGGAAAAAATGGCCATCACCAGATGCAAAGCGAGCGTGGCGGCCATCATGACCTGCGCAAGATGTTTCGCGGTTTAGACTTAACCGATGAGCAGAAGACTGAGATGAAAGCGCTATTTAGTGCGCATCGTGACGAGATGAAACAAAATCGTCCTTCTAAAGAAGCGCGCGCGGCACAAAAACAGCAGATGTTAGGTTTTATTACTGCAGCTAACTTTAACGAAGCTGAAGTGAAGCAGGCATTAGCCGCTAAACAAGAAGCGCGTCAGCAAAAGGCCGTTAATATGCTGAAGTTGCAAAACCAAGCGTATCAGTTGCTAACACCTGAGCAGCAAGAAAAATTCAAACAGCGTTTTGCTAAGCATCATAAAAGATAATTAGCTTATGCTTTGAACACGATTGCACCAGCTACCCAAGCCACTTGGGTGTAATAGAGGTTAATTGTTTTTCTCTATTAGGTCGATTGCTATTAACTTGAGGGGAAACATCAGTTTTTCCCTCAGGTTTGTTATAAACTTAAGGTCTGTGTTTCCCTTACTATATTAGTAAACAGATTTTATGAATGACACTTCCCAATATGATTTCTGGGTTAAGCTGGCCAGCCGCGCAGCGGTTGCGACAGCGTTAACCCTTATTACCATCAAACTTGCAGCATGGATGTATTCTGGTTCCGCCAGTATGCTGGCTTCATTGACCGACTCCTTTGCTGACGCGCTTGCATCAATCGTTAACTTTATTGCAATCCGCTACGCTATCGTGCCTGCGGATCAAGATCATCGCTATGGGCATGGTAAAGCTGAGCCGTTAGCCTCGTTAGCGCAATCAGCCTTTATTTTAGGTTCTGCTTTCTTTCTGATGTTGCACGGCAGCGAACGCCTGATTAATCCGGTAGAGGTGCAGCACGCCACGTTGGGGGTGATTGTTTCTGTTATCGCAATTTTGCTGACACTGGCATTGGTTATACTGCAGAAAAGAGCCTTAGCTGCGACCTCAAGCACTGTTGTTGAAGCCGATGCGCTGCATTATAAGTCGGATCTATTCTTAAACGCGGCGGTATTACTGGCACTGGTTTTATCTCAATATGGCTGGTGGTGGGCTGATGGTTTATTTGCGGTATTAATTGCGTTGTTTATTGGTCAGCAAGCCGTGGGGCTGGCTTATCGTTCGGTGCAGTCTTTGTTAGATAGAGAACTTGATGATGAGACTCGGGAGAGAATTACGCATTTAGCTAAGCAAGATCCTCAAGTCAAAGGGATCCATGATTTACGCACCCGCGAGTCGGGTAAGACCATGTTTATTCAGTTTCATCTCGAACTCGACGGGACGTTGAGCTTGCATCAGGCACATAAAATTGCGGTAGAAACCTCCGAGCGGGTGCGCAAAGAGTTTGTGGAGTCAGAGGTGATTATTCACCAAGATCCGGTGTAGCCGTTAGCGTATAAGCAAAAAAGGAGAGCCTGTGGCTCTCCTTTTTGTTTTCAGCCCTAAACCAACTACTGCAGTAGGTGGTTATCATCAATGAGGCTTTGCCTGAAATAAAACAAATGAAAGTTAAGCTTTACTACAAGCATTGAAGATCTCGTTAATCCATCTCTAGCTCTTTCAGTTTTCGGGTCAAGGTGTTGCGACCCCAGCCTAAACGTTTGGCCGCTTCTTGCTTATGGCCATTAGTATGTTTAAGCGCAGTTTCCAGTAATATCCGCTCGAATGCGGGCTGCACTTCGGTTAGCAAGTCGCTGTCGCCGTCGCTGAGACGTTGATCGATAAACAGCTTCAATGCGCCTTGCCAGTCATCACTATCGCTGCTTGGTGTACTATTGAGCTTAGGCTCTTGCAATAGCTCAGGTGGTAGATCTAGAGGTAAGATCTCTTGTCCCGAGGCCATGACGGTTAACCAGCGACAGGTGTTTTCAAGCTGACGTACGTTACCGGGCCAAGGAAGCTGCGACAGTTTAGTCGCGGTCTCTTTGGTTAGCATTTTTGGCTCAACGGCAATCTCTTTGGCGGCAATCATCAAGAAATGACGCGCAAGTTGTGGGATATCTTCTCTACGCTGAGACAGTGGCGGCAGGTGCACACGAATGACATTTAAGCGATGAAACAGGTCTTCACGAAAATCCCCTTGCTGCACCAGCTGTTCAAGGTTTTGGTGAGTCGCTGCGATAATACGCACGTCTACCTGTACCGGTGAGTGGCCGCCAACACGGTAAAACTGCCCATCGGCTAACACACGTAATAGTCGAGTTTGCACATCGAGCGGCATATCACCAATTTCATCTAAGAAGAGAGTGCCGCCATTGGCCTGTTCAAAACGGCCTTGTCGCACACTGCCTGCACCAGTAAAAGCGCCTTTCTCGTGACCAAAAAGTTCTGATTCAATTAAGTCTTTAGGGATGGCTGCCATATTGATGGCAATAAACGGCTTACCTTTACGCGGGCTGTGTTTATGCAGTGCGCTGGCAACGAGCTCTTTACCCGTACCCGACTGGCCGTTAATCAATACGCTAATTGAAGAACGAGAAAGGCGGCCAATGGCGCGAAAGACTTCCTGCATCGCAGGGGCTTCACCAATGATTTCTGGTGTGGCGACTAGCGGCTCTTCAACGATGATACTCGATGTTTGCTCTTTAGCGTGGGTGAGCGCACGGTCGACTAAAGATATCGCTTCATCGATATCAAAAGGTTTAGGTAGGTATTCAAATGCACCTGCCTGATAGGCACTCACTGCGCTGTCGAGATCGGAGTGTGCCGTCATGATGATGACAGGAATATGCGGGTAATGATTTTGTAGGCGCTCCAGCAGAGTCAAGCCATCGGTGCCGGGCATGCGGATATCTGACACAATCACTTGAGGCTGCGCCATCTCTAAGGCTTGCCACAGCGATTCGGCTGCGGCAAAGCTGGCGCAGCTAAATTTAGCGCTTTGTAGTGCTTTTTCTAATACCCAGCGTATCGAACTATCGTCGTCGAGGATCCAAACTTGTTCAGCCATTGAGTGTTTTCCTCTTATTAACTATTGATCGGTAAGGTAATGGTAAATTCGGTATGGCCTACGGTTGAGTCGCAATCTATGCGTCCACCGTGCAAGCGAGCAAAATTATGAGCAATAGATAGGCCTAAACCTGAGCCTTGCTCACGACCAGTGACCATAGGGTAAAACAGCGTGTCCATTAGCTCGGGCTGTATGCCTGGACCGTCGTCGATGACCGATAACATCAGCACTAGCTTATGGCGCTGTGTACCTATGGTGATCTGGTGTTGAGTACGGGTTTTCAGGCGAATATGCCCACCCATAGGCTCTAAGGCTTGAATCGCATTTTGCACAATGTTGAGAATAGCTTGCTGCAGTTGGTCCGGATCCATCTCAATATCAGGAATAGAGGGATCATAATCTTGGGTGAGCTCAATGTTATCAGGTAGGGTGACATTGACTAACTTGACGACTTTTTGGATGACTTGATGAATATTAAACAGGCTATGCTGCGTCGGCTTTTGTGGGCCGAGCAAACGGTCGACTAAGTTACGTAGTCTATCTGCTTGCTCAATAATAAGATCGGTAAACTCGTTAAGCTCAGGCTCTTTTAGCTCACGTGATAGCAACTGCGCAGCGCCACGCAATCCGCCTAATGGGTTCTTGATTTCATGGGCGAGGTTACGCACTAAATATTGCGCAGCCTGCTGCTGAGCATCTTGAGTCAACTGTTGATGGATGCGGCGCTGTTGATCTACTTGGCGAAATTCTATCAGAGCAAGGTTCTGTTCTTGCTCAAGTGGCGTGAGCGTGACATCGACAGTATGTTGCTGACCATCAAGGGTGACTAAAGAGACAGTATTAATACTCAGGCCTTGACCATCGAAAATTGCCAATTTTAGCACTTGAGGATCGACACCGAGTAATTGGTAGTGTTCGGGTAAGGGGTGTTCGCTAAGGCGGTGACTGCCCACACCGAGCAACTGCTCGGCGGCCGCATTCACGTAGAGTAACTCAAGCTCTTCATTGGTAACGATTACCGCCGTTACTAAATGGTTGAGCAATAAACTTGTATCCATCAGCTACTCCGAATTATGCACATGCACCTGTTTGGGCATTTCAGTTGATCGCACCACTATGGTGCACCAAAGTGGTGCAACCTGCAACTGGACTTCATCGGAATGTAGACTAAATCAATATAATCCTAAGCTTTTATATTAAAAGGTATTTACCCATTATCTCTAGGCTGAGGTTTTAAGCGAGCAGGCCCATAAATCGACGTCCGATGAAGAAAAATCGTTCTGGTAGAAGTCGATGCAATTATTTTGCCGTTCTGATCGAAAGCCTTAACAGCAAAGGTATGTTCACCACGATTAATGTTTTTCAGCTTAAATATGCCGATGGTTTGCTTGCTGCCTATCTGATTGCCGTCCATGTAGAGCGCTAATTGATGTGCTGCTGCGAGCTGCGGAGTGATATTGGTGATAATGGTAATATCGCCATCATTGCTGCGGATAGACTCTTCTTCAGTTGGAGAGGCAATACTCATTTTATAAAGAGGCTTAACGGCTTCGGAATCGCTTGTCGTGCCGGGGAGTACGGAGACTTCTGGTAATTTAAGGCTGTTTTGAGTGTTCTCTTTAAATTCGACCACTTCAGCATTTTTTACCGGTTCATCAGAGAAATGAACGTTACCATTTTCATCGACCCACTTATAAACCGTCGCATGAGCAAGCGTTGTAACCAGTAGCATAATTAGTATAAAGCCAGCACGCATTGTGACATCCTTTGTTACAGGGTTTGATACCGAAGATTAGCTGTTTTAACATAAAAAATCATGAACTTTGTGGTGATTTTATACCGCGAGGGGTCGTGCAGAAGTTGACTGTCTTGAGTGATAAGCTCATTTCACTTGATTGGCATCTTGTTGATAGCCAGTTTTTAGCAGTAAATTAGTAGTAATTTAGCTGTAAGATGACTATCAATTAGCTTAGATTATTGCTGGCAACACATAAGGATAACAGATGCAAAAAACGATGTTAGTGAGTAGCCTATTATTGTTGGCTGCATGTGATTCGACTCAAACAGCTCCAGCGATAGCGGCAGTCGACAGTGCTGCTACAGTTGATGGCCATCAACATGTTGCTCCGGCTTTTGATTGCGCTAAGGCTCAGGGACAAGTTGAAACTTTAATCTGCAATGATCCCGAGTTAGCGGCGTTAGATCAGAAAATGGCGCAGGTTTATCAAGCGGCGGTTGTTAATATTCCCGCAGCAGAGCAGCCTAAGGCGATGCAAAGAGGCTGGATTAAAGGTCGTAATGATTGTTGGAAAGGGCTGGATGTGCGTGAGTGCGTATTACAAAATTATCAAAGCCGGATTATTGAATTACAGATCCAAGGTGGATTGTTAGAGGTGCCTGCAGCCGTAGTTTTTGATTGTGATAATCATCCACAGATCACTGCGGTTTTTTATACCCAGCTCGATCCGGTTACTGCGGTATTTACCTTTTCGAGTGAAAAAATGGGTGAACAACAGCTGTTAGCAACCAATGTGCGTAGCGGTAGCGGCGCGAAATACCAGGGACGTAACTTTGAATTTTGGGAGCATCAAGGCGAAGCCAGCGTGCAGTACCTCGGTGAACGTTACCAGTGCCAGTTACGTAAGTCAGTGCCTGCTACTAAGTTAGTACCCGTTCCGTAAGTTAGTGCCAGCTACATAAGCTAGTACCAGTTACGTAAGTTAGTGCTAGTTAAGTAAGCCTGTGCCGTCGACATAAGTTAATCTTAGTCACGTAAGTCGACGGCGCACTAAAGTGAATCGTTGAACTGAATATCATAATTAGCTTATGTAAAAGCAGCCTTCTGGCTGCCTTTCTATTGAATATCCATTTTTAGCTTTTGACAGCTAACAGCTAGCTTTTATCGTATTGCTGCTCAATCTCGCCAGCCTTAATGTGATTGGCGTGCTGACCAAGCTGCTTAGCGTAAGTGGCAATATGCGGGTACTTTTCAACTTCACCACTGGCCGCGAGTAGCTCAACGATAAACGACATCATGATATCCGCGCCAGTAAGCTTGTCGGCGACAAGGTAACGCTTACCTTCAAGCGATTGATTGACGTAGCTAAGAATTTTTTCAGACTCAATGGCAGCGTAGCCCTCTAAGAAGTTGGTTTGACAGCCGTCTTTGGCGACAAACATTCTCAGTAGTAAAGGCAGTATTGCTGAACTTTCTGCAAAGTGAAGCCATTGTAGATACTCAACATAATCAGGGCTGCCCTTTTCTGGTGCGAGCGTTCCTGCTGCATGGTTATCGATAAGGTATTGGGTAATTGCGCCTGATTCTGCAATCACTTGCTGTTGATACTCAATCACAGGTGACTTGCCTAGTGGATGAATGGCTTTGAGTTCTGGCGGCGCTAGGAAAGTTTGGCTATCTCGTTGATAGGCTTTTATTTGATAATCTACCCCAAGTTCCTCAAGTAACCAGATGATACGTTTTGAGCGAGACTTATTTAAATGATGCAGAGTGATCATTGGCGGTCCTTACAATTAATAAGAGCTATTAAGAAGTTCTGTGCGAAAGATAGAATCTGGCGCGAAGTTAATCGCGCCATAGTTCATGTAGTCAAGAGTGTAGTCAGAAGTTAGCTACTTGAGTTACTTCAGTTGCTTGATGATCTCATCGGCCACCACTTCAGAAGAAGCTGGGTTTTGGCCAGTGATTAAGTTGCCATCGACCGCCAAGTAGCTACTCCAGTCATCGCCTTTGCTATACAGCGCGCCATTTGCCAGCATCATATCTTCCACGAGGAAAGGCACGATATCAGTCAGCTGCACTGCCGCCTCTTCACCGTTAGTAAATCCTGTCACTTGCTTGCCTGCAACTAAAGGTGTGCCATCGGGGTTTTTCACATTTTTAAGTGCCCCCGGTGCGTGACACACAAGTCCTACAGGCTTTTTTGCCTGGTAGAAAGCGGCTATTAATGCGATAGAGTGATCATCGTTAGTGAGATCCCATAATGGCCCATGGCCACCTGGATAGAAAACCGCGTCGTAATCAGCTTGGTTTATCTCAGCTAACACTTTAGTGGTTACCAGTTGCTGCTTGGCCTGTTCATCTTGATTGAATCTATCGGTCGCTGCCGTTTGAAAGTCCGGCTGCTCGCTACTAGGGTCTATTGGTGGTTGTCCGCCAGCAGGTGAGGCTAAGGTGACAGTACAGCCACTGTCTTTAAAGCGATAAAAAGGACTGGCAAATTCTTCGAGCCAGAAGCCTGTTTTTAAGCCTGTGTCGCCAAGTTTGTCGTGTGAGGTCAGTACCATCAATATCTTCATTTTGTCGTCCTTTTTATCTGTTGGTTTGCCAATAGCGGCATCCTTATTACGTGATGCCTGCCAGTTAGCTGAGGTCTCTGTTAAGTTTGTATCTGTTTAATTATTAAGAGTTATAAGTTACGTTCTAAAATCTTGCGGCTCATAGCCAGATCAACATCTTGTTTTTCACCTAAAGCCGTCATGCCGTGGGCTTCAAGCTTGCTAATGATCTCATCGATACTGCTACTGTCTAAATCGTAGTCTGATAGGCGAGTATTAATGCCCATCGCTTCAAAAAAGTCGCGGGTCTTGCTTATCGCCGCATCGATGATTTCATCAACCGAGCCTTGGTTAATTCCCCAAACGCGATCGGCATATTGCAGTAACTTCTCTTGCTTAGCTTCTCGGCGAACATCGAGCATACCCGGTAAAATCATCGCGATAGTACGGGCATGGTCAACACCGTAAAGCGCGGTAATTTCATGGCCAATCATGTGTGTTGCCCAGTCATGTGGCACGCCTTTACCTATCACGCCGCTCAGTGCCATTGTTGCCACCCACATCAGGTTGGCACGTACATCGAAGTCTTGAGGTTGGCTTAGGGCTTTTGGCCCTAATTCGATTAGGGTTTGAAGCAAGCCTTCGGCGAATCTGTCTTGCACTGGCGCATTAACAGGGTAGTTAAGGTATTGCTCAGTGATGTGAATAAAAGCATCGACAACGCCGTTAGCGACTTGGCGTTCTGGTAATGTGAAGGTTTTGCTTGGGTCTAATACTGAAAATTTTGGAAAGACGTGATTGCTCATAAAAGAGAGTTTAGCTTGGAACTCTTTACGGGTAACCACGCTGGCGCTATTCATCTCAGAACCCGTGGCAGGCAAGGTCAGAACCGTACCGAATGGCATTGCTTGAGTGACCTTAGCGCCCCAGCTTAAAAGAATGTCCCATGGCTCACCTTCAAATAGCGCGGCAGCTGCCACAAACTTGGTGCCATCGATAACCGAGCCACCACCAACTGCTAAGAGAAAGTCGATATTTTGCTGTTTTACGACTTCGACCGCTTGCATCAATGTTTCGTAGGTTGGATTTGCCTCGATACCACCAAATTCAACAACTTCACGCTGCTTAAGCGCAGCCTTTACTTCATCGAGAGTACCTGTGCTTCTGGCGCTGTTGCCGCCAAACAACACTAAGACCTTTGCATCTTGTGGGACTAAGTTATCCAGTTCAGCAATTTTTCCTTCACCAAAACTAATGTGAGTAGGGTTGTAGTAATCGAAGCTGTACATAATCTTTCCTATAGTCGACTAATTGTCGAATGATACTAAGGCCTAACATTTAGTAGACCAGTCGTCTAGTAAACGGTTAAAAAAATGCCCGCCATCAACAGGTATAAGCATAGGCGGGGGAGATAAATTTGCTGATTATTTCAGTGAAGAGCATTTCACTTTAGATCACTTCAATACCGAAACAGGATTAGCTAGCAGGGCTTGAGTCATCTGTAATACGCGTGTGATGACATTGGGATCACGGGTTAATTTATTTCTTAAACTGGCACCTAACCACATCTGGTATAAGGTTTCTGCGGTATAGGCTGCATTCATTGCAGTCAGAGAGCCATCTTCTATTCCAGCTTCAATACAGCTCGCAAGGCGAGCAATAACCGCTGATGAGCCCTTGTCTAGGGCAAGGCGCATGGGTTCTGATAGATCTGAGACTTCGGCACTGAGTTTGACCACTAAGCACTTTTGGTCGATACAGGCATCACTTTGGGTGCTTTGCCAGCGTAACCAGTAGCTCATCAATCTCTCTAAGCCTGAGCCATTCTCTGGCGCAAATAGGCTGTCGATACTGCTTAAGTAAGTTTTAAAGTAACTGTTAATCACCTCTTCACCGAACTGCTCTTTGGATTTGAAGTAGTGGTAAAAAGAACCTTTAGGCACATCGGCAAATTTTAAGATCTGCGATAGACCGACATTGGAAAAGCCTTTGCTCGAAATCAGGCTGTATCCTGAGTCGATAATATGCTGACGTGTTTGCTGAGGATCTGTTTTGATACTTGTTTTCATAGTAAACAGACTAACACAATTAGACCGGTCGTCTAGTGTTTTTTTTATCAGTTATTTTTAGGGGCGTGAATGCCGCTATAGCGGCAATGTATTGCGCGAGAAGTTTTGCTTTAACACGACGGTAGATTCGATCCCGGCGATACAGCTTAAGCTGCCAAGCGACTTTTTTACGAAGCTTTCATAACTGAGCAGGTCGCTAGCAACGATTTTTAGCAGGTAATCGTGGGCACCGGTGACCACTGAACATTCCATGACTTGCTCGAGATTTTCCATGCTTTCTTCGAACACAATTGCATGTTGATCTGAATTTTCTTTGAGGCGTACAAAAGCATACACCACTACGTTAAGCCCAACTTCTTTAGGATCGATTTGCGCCGCATAACCGCTAATCACACCCGTTTGCTCTAGCTTTCTCACGCGGCGAAGGCAGGGGGTATCCGACATATTTAATTTGGCAGCGAGCTCGCTAATCGCGATACGGCCTTGACGTTGTAATATGGCGAGTATGTTGCGGTCCTTGTTATCCATTGGAGGCCTTTTTATTTTTTGTGGTGAAAATCGGTATCAATTAACCATTTTATAGGGGATCTCGACCTTAAATGGAAGTTATTCGCGCCAGTTTATCGATTTACACCATAGGGATCCTGCTAGGCTAAGTGACTATAGATTACTGCACAGTCTCATCGAAAAAATAAGGACTAACAGATGACGCAAAATACTCAGGCATTCGATCATTGGATCCGCACTCGTTTTGTTGAACTCAATAGTGAGCTTGAATCGCTTTACGCTGAGCAGAGCGACAGGGCTAATGTTGAAGGTGTTGGCGAGCACTTAAAGCTGCAACTTGAATCTGAAGGGCACCAGCTGATAGCCAGTTTGCTGGCTGAGGGAAATACTGACGAAGGCTTTGATCATGCTTTTGATCTGCTTGGTAATGTTGGCCTGTATATGGCGGCATGCCGTAGGCACGAAATTACCGAGCCTTCACGAGAAACCGTATCACCACTGACAGAGGCGTCTACCCTTGCTATGCATATTGGCGCCTCTATTGGTGTGACCCCAAGATTTGCCACGGCGCACCTTACTACCCATAACCGTGCACACCAGGGGGTGTATAAACGCTTTACTGATTTAGCTGCCGAGAAGCTGTTTGTTGATTATAACACCAAAGGCATTTTGGCTTATAAGCGTGCCGCCGATGCACTGTTAAAAATTCAGCCGTTAGGCATAGATCATCCCATTGCCTCTGATCTGCTGAACGTTGCTAAGCAAGCCTTACAAGATGTGATTGAATCAAACCGAGTCTTGTTTTTGCAGCTTGATGCCGATGACTTCTTCTATTGCGTGAGACCCTATTACAAACCTTATCGTGTAGGTAGCCAAGTTTATCGCGGCGCTAATGCGGGGGATTTTGCCGGGATCAACGTTATCGATATGCTGCTGGGCTTATGCGCTGCAAACGAGCCGGGTTACTCGCAGATGCTGGTGGATAAGTTTTTATACATGATGCCTGAAGATCAACGCATTTTACGTGACTGTATGCGCCGAACCAGCTTTATGGATGCGTTACTGGGCATGAGTCATTTACGTCACGAGCAATGGTACCAGCAAAATCTTCAGTTGTTTTTGGAGGTATGTGAATTACACGGGCAAACGGCGATTCAGCATCATAATGAGCTGGTATCTAAGTATATTGCTCAGCCTTCAAAAAATATGCAGCAGCAACATATGTCAAAAGTCACCGCCAGTGGCCCACCATTACCGGTATTACTTAACTCGCTAGAAAAATTACGCGATAGAAGAGCCGCTGCTAAACGTAGTGATATCCGAACTCGTTTTGATGATATTTGCACGCTAAAAGCGAGTTTGGAGGCAGAGTAATATGCAGTCTTTTAAAGATGATTTTAGTTTAGCGCCAGGGAGCTACCTGCTTAACCATTCGGTGGGTCGGCCATTGAAAGATGCCGAGCAAGCGTTCTCAAAGCAGTTTTTTGCGCCTTGGCAAACATCGGGGAAAGAGCCCTGGCATGATTGGTTGCAGGTGATTGAACAATTTAGTCAGGGGCTGGCTAAGTTGTTTAATGCGCGCGTCGAAGAGTTTTGTCCTCAGGTTAATCTCTCTAGCGCGCTGACTAAGTTGGTGATGTCGTTAGAGCGGCTTAATCAGCAGCATGCAGTCGTTCTGATGAGTGAAATTGACTTCCCAAGTATGGGGTTTGCGCTTAAAAAAGCCCTGCCACAGGGCTGTGAGTTGCGCTTTATTCCTAAGTCTTTAGATATTACCGATGCCGAGGTCTGGCAGTCACATATTAGTGCCGATATCGATTTAGTGTTTGTCAGCCATGTGTATTCCAACACGGGGCAGCAAGCCCCTGTCGAAGAAATTGTTAATGCTGCAAAATCTAAAAATGTATTAACCCTACTCGATGTGGCGCAATCGGCAGGTATCGTGCCGTTAGACTTACAGGCTCTGCAGCCTGACTTCTTAATCGGCTCAAGTGTTAAGTGGTTATGTGGTGGTCCGGGCGCAGCTTATTTATGGATAAACGCAATGCATATTGAGCACTGCCAGCCAAAAGATGTGGGCTGGTTTAGCCATGAAAATCCGTTTGAGTTTGATATTCACGATTTTCGTTATCACCAAAGCGCACTTAAGTTTTGGGGCGGTACACCTTCGATTGCTCCCTATGCGATAGCGGCGCATAGCATAGGTTACTTTGCCAATATAGGTTCTCATAAGCTTCGTGAGCATAACCAATGGTTAATCGATGTGGTTGCAGAACAGTTTGAGCAGGAGTTTGTATCTCCAAGGCTTGAGGCAAAGCGCAGTGGTACGTTGATTTTAGATTTTGGCGCTAAGCAACAACAGGTGTTAGCAGCATTGCAACAGGCGAATGTGAGCGTGGATCTGCGGAGCCAAGGTATTCGTGTGTCACCGCATATTTATAATGATATGGCCGATATTGAGCGGCTTCTGTCTGTGATAAAAAGCGTATAAAAAGAAAAACAGGCCTTAATGTTAAGGCCTGACATGTCACTGTTAACTTATGGTTTTACCGCTCTTAAATGTACTTTGCGGTAATTGAATTCTTGATTGAGCTGACTTAGCTCACCAACTGAAAGCTTGGTCAGTAATGCGCTGCCTTGGTCATCGGTGACAAACTTTTTGGCGGTGCGATTCACAAAATCAACCACGAAAACACTGTCGCTTTGTTGTGATTCTGCGGCTTTTAGTGCTGCTTGGCTTGAGCAATCGTTACATTCTGCAATCGGGCTCATCGCGGCTAGGCTTGTGGTGGAAAGTAGTAGTCCTGCACTTAATAGTGTTACTCGAGTGGCTGTTTTTCTCATAGTAGGTTCCTTATTACTTAAACGGTGATCTTCGTCACACTTTTAATTTAGGCTATCGTGTAGCCAGTGTCCAGCAATACTTGTTATTAACTTGTTGTTTAATCATGCTTTATTTAGCTTAGGCTAATAAACTGATGTTTATGTGAGCGAGCAATAATGGGCTAAATGCTTGCCACCTTTAGGCTTGCCTATTACCTATGATTGGCCGATAGTATTTATGATGCCGTTTTTAAGGGAATTAAATGAAGATATTCATACTGTTACTTAGCTTATGTTGCTTCAGTACCTCATCCATGGATTGGAATGTGCAAACGCTTGGGGCCAATGCCGCTTTGAGAGGTAGCGCCATACTTGATGGGGTTGCTTGGGTTACGGGAACAGATAACCGTGTTTATATCTCCAAAGATCAAGGTAACACCTGGTTAGATGTGTCGGTAAAACATCACCCTTTGACTGACTTTCGCGATATTGAAGTATTCGATGCCAACACTGCCATTGTTATGGGCGCGGGTGAAGGGGGCTTATCTAAGCTGTATATCACCGAAAATCAGGGTTTAAGTTGGCAATTAATATTTGATAATCCAGATGAACTCGGCTTTTTTAATTCAATCGCCTTTTGGGATCGTAATAACGGCTTATTGCTGGGTGATCCGGTTGGTGGTTGCTATGTGATTTTGCGTACAACCGATGGCGGAAAATCTTGGCAGCGAGTGGCGAAAGGTGGGTTACCCAAAATGCTTGATAAAGAGGTCGCGTTTGCCGCTAGCGGTAACACCTTAGTTGTTGGCAAGAGAGGCCGCGCCTGGTTTACTACCGGAGGATATAGTAGCTCAGTCTACCTTACCGCCGATTCAGGCACGCATTGGCGTCGGCATCCAATCGCACTTTATGATGATACTCAAACTGCCGGTGGTTATGCGCTGGCATTTAATCATCTAGATGATCTATTTGTACTGGGAGGCGATTATCAGCAGCGTGATAAGCATGCTGCCAATATGGTGTATAAAAAAGGCTATGTGTGGCATAAAGCCCCCGGCACAACCCCAGGTTTGCGCAGCGCTATGGTGTGCTACGAAGAAACCTGTATTGCCACCGGTAAGCTATCAACCGATATTTCTCATGATCATGGTTATAGTTGGCAGCCACTGCTGATTAACGGTGAGTCTCAGGGATTTTTTACTTTGGCTATCGAGGGCAATACACTAGTTGCTGCAGGGCATAATGGCCGTGTTGCGGTGTATCAGTTTTAAAGATTAGTCATTTACCTGCTAAATAAAAAAGCCCCAAACATGACTGTTTAGGGCTTTAAAGACTAATCACTTACGAGTGGTTAGCGGGTCACTCAGAGGATTACAAGCTGTAGTAAAGCTCGAATTCTACTGGGTGAGTTGTTTGGTTGATGCGCTCAACATCAGCAGACTTAAGGGCGATGTAAGAGTCGATAAAGTCGTTAGTGAATACGTCGCCACGAGTTAGGAACTCACGGTCAGCGTCTAGACACTCAAGTGCGTTTTCTAGTGAAGTGGCAACTGTTGGGATTTCTGCTGCTTCTTCAGCTGGAAGATCGTATAGATCTTTATCCATTGCTTCACCTGGGTGGATCTTGTTCTGGATACCGTCAAGGCCAGCCATTAGCATTGCAGAGAACGCTAAGTATGGGTTAGCCACTGGGTCACCAAAACGGATTTCGATACGACGACCTTTTGCACTTGGTACCACTGGGATACGGATAGAAGCAGAGCGGTTAGCTGCTGAGTAAGCAAGCATAACAGGCGCTTCGAAGTGTGGTACAAGACGCTTGTATGAGTTTGTCGATGGGTTAGCAAATGCGTTAATTGCACGCGCATGCTTAATCACACCACCGATGTAGAATAGAGCTGTTTCGCTCAATCCACCGTACTTGTCACCTGCGAACAAGTTAACGCCATCTTTCGCAAGAGACTGATGCACGTGCATACCGCTACCGTTGTCGCCAACGATTGGCTTAGGCATAAATGTCGCTGTCTTGTTGTAAGCGTGGGCCACGTTGTGAACAACATACTTAAGTACCTGAACTTCATCGGCCTTAAGTGTTAGTGAGTTGAAACGTGTCGCGATCTCGTTTTGGCCCGCTGTAGCAACTTCATGGTGATGCGCTTCAACAACTTGACCCATCTCTTCTAGCACTAAACACATAGCACTACGGATGTCTTGTGAAGAGTCTACTGGTGCTACTGGGAAGTAACCACCTTTCACGCCTGGACGGTGACCCTTGTTGCCACCATCGTAGCTAGTACCTGAGTTCCAAGCTGCTTCTTCAGCATCAACCTTGTAGAAACAACCAGACATGTCAGCGCCGAACTTAACATCGTCAAATAGGAAGAATTCTGGCTCAGGACCTACCAATACGGTGTCAGCAATACCTGTTGAACGTAGGTAGTCTTCTGCTTTTTTAGCAATAGAGCGTGGATCACGGTTGTAACCGGTCATTGTGCCAGGGTTTAGGATGTCACAACGAATGTTAGCAGTAGTTTCTGCCGTGAAAGGGTCAAGTACAAAACTTGCAGGATCTGGCATCAATACCATGTCTGATTCATTAATGCCTTTCCAACCTTGGATTGAAGAACCGTCAAACATTTTACCGTCTTCAAAAAAGTCAGCATCGACTTGGTGAGTTGGAATGGTTACGTGCTGCTCTTTACCTATCGTATCGGTAAAACGTAAATCAACAAACTTAACTTCTAATTCTTTTAGTTGTTGTAAAACTGATTCTGCTGACATTCTAAAGTCTCCGAGTAGGGTAAAGGGGCGTCCCTTTGTTTTATCTTTAATATTTAGCGCTTAATGCGATTCTGGCATTCTTAAAGCGAGACTTATGCCAAATTTGTAACTAACTGATAATTAGGGGTTATAATATTTTTATTCTCGATACCGACATCCTTGTTGCACCGTAATGGTGCGCTGGATGGATCGAGATGGTGCACGCGCTATAACAGTGCAGCCGCTATTTTCCCTGTAATCAACTGTTGGCGTCTCGCTAAAAATCGTTACACAGAATAACTAAGCAATGAGTACTTTTATAGGGGGGAGGTCAAGCAAATAACATTAGATTTTCAATAAGTGTTATTAGGATTAAGGACAGTCATGTTTTTTGTTTTTTTGTGAAGAGAATATCCGTTGTTTTCTAGCGGAATTTGAGGCTTAAAATAGCTTTAAAAGGTGAAAATGATGAATTTAAGGAGGAGTGTTTGTCTAGGATGACCTAATAGTGTCACACAACTAAAGTATAAAAAAGTGTGTAAAAAGCAGACGTTAAGGCAAAAAAAATCAATGCGAAAGAGTTATTTTTAACGATTGGTTAAAAATAATCCTGTGAGATAACGCTGAGCTAGAGTAGAATGTCACGCTTTTTATTGCAACTACTATACTAGATTGGTTTTAGTCGTTGGCAGTAACCCCCCCTATATATTATACCGATGGTAAGAGGTTTAGCCGTGTTAGAGAATTTACGTAACATCGCCATTATTGCACACGTTGACCATGGTAAGACTACCTTGGTTGATAAGTTGCTGGCGCAGTCAGGAACCCTTGAGTCTCGAGGAGAAGCCACTGAGCGGGTGATGGATTCAAATGATCTTGAAAAGGAACGTGGTATCACGATTCTGGCCAAGAACACTGCCATCAAGTGGAACGATTACCGTATCAACATCGTTGATACCCCAGGTCACGCCGATTTCGGTGGTGAGGTAGAGCGTGTTCTATCTATGGTTGACTCAGTATTACTACTAGTTGACGCTGTGGATGGTCCAATGCCACAGACTCGCTTCGTGACTAAGAAAGCTTTTGCTCAAGGTCTTAAGCCAATCGTTGTTATTAACAAGATTGACCGTCCTGGCGCACGTCCTGATTGGGTTATTGACCAAGTATTTGACTTGTTCGACAACCTAGGCGCTACCGATGAGCAGCTAGATTTCCCAATCGTTTATGCTTCTGCACTAAACGGTTTTGCAACATTAGATCCAGACGAAACTAGCGCAGATATGACGCCACTTTTCGAAACGATCGTTGAAAAAGTTTCTTCACCAGATGCTGATGCTGAAGGTGATTTCCAGATGCAAATCTCTCAAATCGACTACAACTCATACGTGGGTGTTATCGGTATTGGTCGTATCAAGCGTGGTAGTGTTAAGACTAACCAACAAGTTACTGTACTTGGCGCTGACGGCAAGAAACGTAACGGTAAAATCGGCCAGGTATTAGGTTACATGGGTCTAGAGCGTCACGAAGTTACAGATGCTAACGCTGGTGACATCGTTGCGATTACTGGTCTTGGCCAGTTACAGATTTCTGACACAATTTGTGCCCCTACTAACGTAGAAGCATTACCTCCATTGTCTGTTGATGAACCAACACTAACAATGACATTCCAGGTAAACACTTCTCCGTTTGCGGGTAAAGAAGGTAAGTACGTAACCTCACGTAACATCCTTGAGCGTCTACAACAAGAGCTAGTACACAACGTAGCATTGCGCGTTGAAGAAACTGACAGCCCAGATCGTTTCCGCGTATCAGGCCGTGGTGAGCTTCACCTTTCAATCTTGATTGAAAACATGCGTCGTGAAGGTTACGAGCTAGCTGTTTCTCGTCCAGAAGTTATCGTTAAAGAGATCGATGGCGAGATGTGTGAGCCGTTCGAAACACTAACTGTTGACGTTGAAGAAGCGCATCAAGGTGCAGTGATCGAGAAGCTTGGTATCCGTAAGGGTGACATGAAGGATATGCAGTTAGACGGTAAGGGTCGTGTACGTATCGACTTCGTTATCCCTAGCCGTGGTCTAATTGGTTTCCAAACTGAGTTCATGACAGCGACTTCTGGTACTGGTCTTATTTACCATTCATTCGACCACTACGGTCCTTTGAAAGGCGGCGATATTGGTCAACGTGCACGTGGTGTATTGATCTCTAACGCTACTGGTAAAGCACTAACATTCGCACTATTCGGTCTACAAGAGCGTGGTCGTCTGTTTATTACTCACGCATCAGAAGTATACGAAGGTCAAGTAGTTGGTCTTCATGCACGCGCTAACGACCTAACAGTTAACTGTTTGAAAGGTAAGCAGCTAACTAACATGCGTGCATCTGGTACTGACGAAGCACAGGTACTAACTCCGCATATCGAAATGACACTAGAGCAAGCGCTTGAGTTCATCGATGATGACGAATTAGTAGAAGTAACTCCGCTGAACATCCGTGTTCGTAAGCGTTACTTGACTGAAAACGAGCGTAAGCGTCATAACCGTAAGTAATGACCGCGTTTAGCTTCAACCTGTAACCAGGTTAAGCATTGAAAGCCCCCAACATGCAAATGTTGGGGGCTTTTTTGTTATCTGCAGTAGCGTGTTTAGTGGCATTGCTCACCCTATACCCAGATCTTTGTTTTAAATCCCATTAATTCATGCTTTTAGCCTAGGGTCACAACTCGCTTTAGAGTGTGAATCGCCGCTCTCTCATCAATTGTGTGTAAGCGCTAGCGCTCACTAATTTAGTGATAAATGAACCTGCTTAGCAAAAATCAGAACACACTAATACTCATTTAGAGGTATGGCGGTTGGGGCACATTTTTTTCAGTAGATTTACCGTAATTTAGTCTCAGCTTGAGTAACTTGCACTACAAATTACCAAGTATTACAGCGAATGCTGTCGACATTTTTAGCCGATATTTGGCTTATTACTAAGCGCATTTTTGAATTGAGTTCGAGTGAACTCTATTGGAGAAAGTTGTGGAATTTCTACTTTTTTGCCTAATTTTTATTGCTTGTTTCTTGGTTGCCTTTAAACCTCACAAACAAAAAATGGCGCATATTTTTTTGGCTCTGAGCATTTTAATGAGCATGGGGATTTGGTTGATCGCCACTTGGGGCATGTTAGTGCCTGCCGGTAACTTGTGAGAACACTATGATGAATGAATTAACAGTAAACAGAATTATATCGTTAGCGGCATTAGCGCTAATCGCTTTACCAGTAGGTATCGCTTGTATCATCTTGGGCTTTGCCATGGGTGACACCCCTTGTATTCTTTGTTGGCAAGAGCGCACCGCTATGGTGCTGGTCTCGCTAATCGCGATTTTTATCATGCGTTACGGCTTAAAGCCAAAGTATATTGGTGCACTGATTATTACTGCGGTATACGGCTTGTGGGCAGGTTATCGTCATAGTTCAGCGCATATTCTTCGTGATATTGGCCAAGGTTTTGGCCCAGCGATTTTTGGCGTTCACACCTATGTATGGGTGATTGTGGTCTTTGCGATTATCTTATTGTTTGCTGGCGTATTAATGCTGCTACAAGGCGACAAGCTAGTAGAGAAAAGTGATAGCAGTGAATGGAGCTTACTGAACAAGGTAACGGTTAACGTGTTCCTAGTCATTATTGGCTTCAACATAGTACAAGCCTTTACGCAAACAGGCCCATTCCCGTATATCGGTCAAAGCGACCCAGTGCGCATGACCTTTGATTCAGAGAAAACCATTTGGTCTACAGCTAACTGGCCAACGCTTTCTAAGCTGTCAGCGCGTGGTGCTTACTCAATCGAGAAGCCTGATTTTGCAACCATGACTCAAAATGATGCGACTAAAGTTGCGACAAGCGACGAGCTTCAATTGCTTAAAAGCGTTGAGCTACCAAGTGACATCTTCGGCTTAGCAACGGGTATGAGCTACAACCCTCAAAGCAAGCTATACGCAGTAGTGACTAGCAATAATTGGGTTTATTTCTTAGATGACACGCTGACAACTATTTTAGCAAAAGTGCAGATTGATGCTGCTTTCTCTGCTGAGATCTCTAACCTTGCGGGTGTGACTTTCGACGGTGAAACCTCAGTATTAGTAACAGCAGATCACAAGAGTTTCGTACGCGTTGAGTACGACCCAAGTGTGAAGTTTGATGATACTTATGGTCGCTTTATCGAAGGCACTGATGGCGTGCGTGAGCTAAAGCGTAGCCGCTTTGCGACTGTGCGTGCTAAGTACAACTACGTTGCTAACGTGGGTTGGGACGCGAACACTCAAGAGTACTTAATGGTGACTCTGCCTGATACTAAGCGTAATAACTTTGTGGTTTCGCGTTTAAGCGGCAAAGATTACGAGCTTAACAGTGAAGCGATTATTAGCATTGACGCTGAGCAATACCCGAATGTAACCGGTATTAGCGTGGCAGACGATAAAGCTTACTTACTTAGCCATTCTGGTCAGCAAATGTTAACCATGGACTTGACTTCAAATACCGTTGTTACAGCTAGCGATATTGCGGGTCTAAATAACCCACAAGCAATGACAGTTGTTAATGGTGAGTTTGCAGTATTAGATGCGACAGAAGCTAACAACCGAGTTAACTTCTACCAAGTTCAGCACTAATAATTTAACGCAATGTAATAAATTGCTTTAATAATACAAAGCCCTTAATTAATCGTTAAGGGCTTTTTTAATGCTTTAAGCCTACTGGTGGCATGCAAAGGTGATCTATCAGGCTGGTGATTGGCCATCGAGAATACAAATCCTATGCAATAGCTCACAAGCTGATTAAGTTTGAGAATACTAATTTAGCCTAATTGGTATAATTGCTAAAAATCTCTGCTAGTTGTCAATAAACGGCAATAGAGCACCCTCAATTAACATCGCTAATAACATTAAAGGTAGTGACCAATGAAGCGGATTTTATCCATTCAATCCCATGTGGTATTTGGCTGCGCTGGAAACAGCAGTGCTGTATTCCCAATGCGTCGTCTAGGTATGGAGGTTTGGCCAATTAATACGGTGCAGTTCTCTAACCATACGCAGTACGCACAAGGATGGGCTGGAATGATTATGCCAGCGGGTCAGATCACTGAGTTGGTGCAAGGGTTAGATAATATTGGCAAGCTGCAAACCTGCGATGCCTTATTAAGTGGTTATTTGGGCAGTGCAGAGCAAGGCGCTGAAATTGCAGACGCAGTGAAAAAGATGAAAGCACTAAACCCTAATGCTATCTACTTTTGCGATCCGGTAATGGGCCATCCAGAAAAGGGCTGTATTGTGTCGCCGGGCGTGCAGGAGTTTCTTAAAAACCAAGCCTTAGCTGAAGCTGACATCATAGCGCCTAATTTATTAGAATTAGAAACACTCACCGATACAAAGCTGCATAATCTGGATGAAGTGATTGATGCTTGTGAGAGTTTGCTAGCCAAAGGCCTTAAGATGGTGGTGGTTAAGCATCTTGCAAAAGCGGCAACCTGCAAAGAGCAGTTTGAGATGTTGCTGGTGATAAAAGGCGGCAGCTACCTAGTATCGCGTCCTTTGTATGAGTTTGAAAAGCAACCGGTAGGCGTTGGCGACCTAATCAGTGGATTGATGTTGGCTAACTTGCAGGCGGGCTTTAGCCCTGTAGCTGCATTTGAGCGCACTAATGCCTCCGTTGATGCCGTGCTATTGGAGACCTTTAATCAAGGCGCTTATGAGCTGCAATTAATCGCTGCTCAAGATGCGATAGCATCACCGACAATTAAGCAGCAGGCCAAAAAAGTTAGCTAGTGGTTTTATGCTAATTTGTTGCTAAATACATTTTGCGAGTCATGCTGAAAAGCCCTGTCGCTATCATAGCTTCAGGGCTTTTGCTTTTTGATTAATGGCTTTTAGTTGATAGCTGAATGCAAACCACACCTAAGCTTGCCATGAGAGTTACCTGTGTCCAGCCTTCTGTAAGCATTGTTTAAGGATGTAGATACTTAATCAGCCTCTGCATCCTGCAGCCATTTTATACTGATTGGTTTTAAGCGTAAGTGATATTTTTATTGGTTGTTTGTAATAGGGTTGGCAGTTGGCGCAATCGTGCCGCTGCCGGAGAGCTTGCGCCATAACCATTCGAGTGGACCTTGATTAAAATACTTCAGATACACACTAGCAAGGAGCAACTGTATGGCTGAAAAACCAATGGCAATAGCCACATAGCCTGGTCTATCTAAGGTTAATAGTAGCGAAGGTGCGAAGTATCTAAATAATAGAGACATCACAATTGATTGCAGAATGTATAAGCTCAATGCTAAGCGGCCAACATTCTGCAATGGTGTGAGGATAGTTGCTCGGTTTTGGCATATCTTAACCAAAATGTGTATGTAGATTAATGCAGTGGGAAGCGCGCTGATCACGACTATCGCCGGGCTGAAACTTTGCAATAGCGCAGAGTTAGACAAGCTACAAAGACCATCTATGGCAGAAAGCAGTAGTGCAGTAATCATTAAGCGTAACAGCTGCTTGCGGCTAAAGCCTTGCTCAAACATCCCCTCTCGATACAGGTATACACCTAATAACATTAGTCCCGATGCAAACCACATTATTGTTAAAGGTGTTGTGACGGCAATGGCTAAGAATAAAATAACTTGTTCAATTAACTGGCTTAAATAAGGGCCTGTCCATAGTTGGTATTGAAACTCTGCTGCGGCGCTCTCTCGAAGCGGGAAAGGCTCTGAGAGAAATACTGTCATAAGGATTAAACTGATTAAGCCAATGGCCCAAAATAGACCGGCTCTGCGGAGTATTTTTTGCTGTGTCAGTGAAATATAGCAAAGGGTTAATAAGCCACTGACGCCGTAAGTAAACAAAATGTCGCCAAACCAAATGAAAGTGGCATGTAAAGCACCGAATAGTATCAGCCACTTAAGCCGTGACTTCATCTGGTTAGCTTGGTTTGAGTTGAGTTTTTTCTCTGACTGAATGGCTAATCCTGCGCCAAAAAGTATCGCAAATAAACTCAAAAACCGTCCTTCAATAAAAAAGCTATTGAAGATATCAATTGCCGAGTCATACCACGGAGTTATTGGGTGGTTTGAGTAACCAGAATAGCCGTTGCCGAAGGAGTAGATATTGATAAACAAAATACCAAGTACTGCTAGACCACGAATGGCATCAAGATTGGCGTTACGGGTTGTTGAGCTTGTAGAAGGTGACGCTGACGTGGCTTGAGCGTGTTTTTGTGTCGACAGTTCCATGTTGACCCTTTGAATTTCCTATTTTGCCGAAGCTTATCAACATAAACACATAATTTGAACACAGTAGAAATGAATCTTATTCACTAGCATACTTCGTGTTAAAACAAGTTCCTAGGTCCTAGAACCTTTCTTTGCCTTTCCTACCTTTTCCGTAAGTGACGTAGTCACGTTCCCTAGGCTGTAGCCCGTTCGGCTATTACCGTCTCAGCTTTAAAAGAAGACCCTAGATCCTAGGGCGCTGCGCTTCGAGGACGGGCTGCGCCCTGCTAGGAACAGCAAAAGAAAAAACTGTACCAGCGTCTTTGTTAGCTTTTCGGCTTTCTGTAGGTCGGCATTTATGCCGACAAATTCTTTATAAAAACCAAGCTCGATGGGCTAAAGCCCAACCTACAGAAAAATATGCTTTTCCGTCTTAGCTTTAAAACAAGGTACGAGGTTCTAGGACGCTGAGCTTCGAGGACGGGCTGCGCCCTACTAGGAACATGTGCTCTTTCTTAGCTCCCCGCTTTCCCTGCTTTAGCCCATCTTTCCGTAAGCGCAGCGTTCCGTAAGTGACGCAGTCACGTTCCCTAGGCCGTAAGCCGTTTGTCTTAGCTCTTTCTAGGGCCTAGGCCCTTCTATTCCTAGAACCTTCTATCAATGTCCAATCCTATCCAGGTGCTGAATCAAGTACATGCGCGCTTCAACTGGCGTTTCGCTGTGCCAGAACCCGCCTAAATAAGCGATGAGTGGCAATAGAAACATGATGGTGAGTAGCATGATGGATAGACCACGGGCTGACAGCTTCCAGCCATTACGGGTACTAAATTGCAGCGCCTCTTTCTTAGGGCAAGCGGATACGCAGCGCATGCAGGCTTGGCATTCGTCTGAGCGAATATTGATTTGGCTATGCACCGAAATATTAGCAGGGCAAGCGCGGCTACACTTATCGCAACTCATGCCTTTGGTGTCGATTAAGCAATGCTGAGTGTTACGGCGAATTTTAAAGGGACTTAAGAAGCTTAATAGCCCTAATAGTGCGCCATAAGGGCAGATGTAGCGGCAAAAACCTTGTCTACGCCACGCTGCGATGCCCAGAATAAAGCCGAAACAGATTAAGGTAACGAGCCCTGGTGTGATAAAAAATAGCGCCATCTTGAGATCGGCAATCTTGTGGTAGTTACTGTTTAAGTAGCTCGGAATACTCTGGCTCGGCATGCCAATAATGATATATAACAAGGCCAGTAGCAGCAGGTATTTGACCATGCGTAGTGGCCAATCTATCCAGGCTGGTGGCAATAGCTCCTGCTTAACAAAACGCTTTCTAAGTTTATAGAGGTACTCTCCAGCTAATCCAAGTGGGCAGGCCCAGCCGCAAAAGGCGCGTTTACACAGCAGGCCAGTGAGTAAAACCACTGTGAGCATAACGGCTGCGGCGGGGTGGTTTTGGTCCCAAATACCTAGGCTTAAAATTGCTTTGATTTCGATACCACCGGCAATCGGTAAGAAAGCATCACCCACATCAGGTCGCATTAGCCAAGGCGTGATCCCCGACTTTAACAATGCAGCATTAACGGCAAACTGCGCGCCAACTAGCAACATGGATAAGGCAAGCAGGTGTTGCACGCCTTCTCTTAGGTTGTTGGCCCTGATATGCCCCTTGGCGACCTCAGGCTGGAATTTTGTAACTAAGCCTGTGATAACAAAGGCAATGGCCAATGCAGCGATGAGTGGCCAATACAGGCTGGAAATAATGGCTCCTGCCGCTAGCATGCCTGATGCTAGCGCGCCCCACTTCTTGCCACTCCAATAGATAAGACTGACGCTGTAGGTTAGTGCTAAGGCAAGGGTTAAGGATTCGATGAAGCTCATAAATAATATCGGCAATAATATGATTGATACTATTGTGAAACTTTTTATAAAGAGAAGTTCTTAATTGGTTTGTAGCTTGTGGGGAAGATCTAAGTTTTGTAAGTAGAGTGTCGAAAAAACCGCACTAGTTCACAAGTTTGGTTCCTAAGTCTTTAGGCTTAGGAACCACACTTTAGTCACAGCTTATTTGCTTTCTAATGAAGCAATAAACTTATTCGACTCGTCGATAGACGTGTTCATCTCTTTAATTAAGCCTGAGATATCTGTCTGTAGACTGGCGAACTCACCTTTGATCGCACCAATGGCTTGTGCATTTAGGTTATGCTTTAAATACAACATGTTGTCTTTCATTGCGACCAGCACTGGCTCCATTTTACTTTCGGCGCGGCGCATGCTTTTAACCAGCTGATTATATGAGCGGCGAGTCTCTTTTAACTTTGACTCACTGTTACGTCGCAGACTGGCTTTGCTGATCTCGCCAATCTCGGTTTGCCATTCATCAAATAGCGCCTCAGCAACATCTTCTACCTTGTCGATGCGATTGGTAACATCATCAGCCGCATCTTGAGCAGACTCATATTCGTCTTTAGCCTTATTGTAAGCCCCCTCTAAGTCACCACCGTCATGATTAAGCAGCGCCTGCATCTCTTCGAGTGCAGAGCTAAATTGCTCCTGTGCCTCAACCTGAGACTCTTTGGCATCTTCTACGCGGTCAACCATGATATCGCGCTTGTGATAACCTACTTTCTCCATTGCACCATAATAGGCGCTCTGGCAGCCACCAAGTAGCAAGCTAGTGCTAATAATGGCCGTGGTGATTAGTTTTTTCATCTTGTGTGTTTCCCAAGTTAGGTTAGTTACTCTGAGCGATATCTTGCTGCGTCGATAATGCTCCATAGGTGAGCAATGCCACCAATGATGGCTGGAAAAATTAGCCACCACATGGCATAACCGACAACGGCAACAACACAAAAAATCAGTGCGGCCAAAATACGCCCTTGAACTAACTGTCCAAGACCTGGGAAAAAAAAGCTCGCAATTGCGGCAATAACATTGCCAGCAGATCCTTGTTGAGACATCAATTCAATCCTTATGCTTGTAAAGAGAAGGTTATAAGCTTTATTGTACCAAGATAATGATTCGCAGATCATTTATCCTCTAATAGATTAAGACCAACTTTAACAGAATCAAGAGTAACACGTGAAAAATAAGATAGTGATAAATCAGCTACGTTCTTTTTTACTGAGTATTTGGGCATTTTTTTTGCACCTACTTAGTCGTTTTAAAGAGGACCAGGTCAATATCAAGGCTGGCCATTTGGCCTATGTCACCCTATTGTCATTGGTGCCTATTGTGGCGGTCATGTTTTCTATGTTGTCGGCGTTTCCAGTCTTTTCTGGCATTCGAGAACAGCTAGAAGGTTTTGTTTACGACAACTTTCTGCCAGCAGCAGGCGATACGGTGCAGCTCTATATTAATGAGTTTGTCGACAATGCCTCAAAAGGCACCACAGTGGGCGTGGCCGCCTTAGTGGTAGTAGCATTGTTGTTGATATCGGCGATTGATAAGGCGCTTAATAGTATTTGGCGTACCAAAGAAAAACGCCAAGTCGCAGTGTCTTTTTCTATGTATTGGATGGTGCTGACCTTAGGTCCGGTATTAGTTGGTGCTAGCCTTGTGGCAACTTCCTACATAGTGTCATTAAAAGTATTTAATAGTTCAGAGTTGTCGGGTGTTGTGCCATTGCTGGTAGAACGGTTGCCGATGTTGTTTTCTGTTGCGGCCTTCTTACTCTTGTACATGGTCGTGCCAAACAAGAAGGTGAAGTTTTTACACGCATTACTTGGTGCGCTCGTCGCTGCAATGCTATTTGAGCTAGGCAAGAAAGGCTTCGCATACTACGTGACCCAATTTCCAAGCTATGAGGCGATTTACGGTGCCTTGGCAACGATCCCGATCTTGTTTGTTTGGGTCTACGTCTCTTGGGTGATCGTACTGGTTGGCGCCGAGATCACTGCAGGCCTACCTGAGTATTTACAGGAGTGTAAACTTAGCCGTGAAAAGCTGTTGGCAGAAGCAGAAGCAGAAGAAACAGAAATTGAAAGTCCCACTATAGACCCCAAATCTGCCAAACATGAGACCCAAGATAAGGAAACCAGGAGTTAATGCTCAATGCGCGACCTAAAGCGCTTAGTCAAACCTGGTTAGATGTCGGTGATGGGCATCAGCTATATGTGGCGCAGTATGGAAATCCCAATGGGCTTGCTGTGTTGTATCTACATGGTGGGCCAGGAACGGGGTGCAGCACTGAAGATTTAACCTTATTCGATTTATCGATTTACCATGTCATTTTACTCGATCAGCGTGGAGCTGGGCGTTCGCGTCCTCGTGGAGAGCTTCAGCATAATAACTTTCACAAGCTACTGGCCGATATTGAGCAAGTACGTTGTTGGCTCAATATTCAGCAATGGAGGTTGGCTGGCGGATCATTTGGCGCAACCTTAGCCCTGTTATATTCGGCTTGTTATCCCAGTCGAGTGATCTCACAAGTGCTATGGGGGCTGTTTATTCCTAACCCTGCAGGTATTGAATGGCTGTATGGTGACAGTGGTGCGGCGCGATTGTTTAAAGATGATTACCGTGCTTTTACTAAGGGCGTAGACAAGCGGCCAGAGTTAAGCGAGTTATTTACTCATTTTAGATCAAGGTTAGAGGATGACTGTGTGGATATTCGCCAAGATGCTGCTCAAGGTTGGCTTAGCTGGGAGATGGCTTTAGCCTATCCCGCCTGTATGGCGAGTGAGATAAATGCCCCCTTCAGTCAGTCTCTAGCAAGCATTGAGCTTTATTATGTAGCTAATGATTACTTTGGCGCATTTGAAAAACTCATCGTTAACTTACCCCTGATCCAGTGCCAAACATATGTCTTGCAAGGTGAAATGGATTGGGTTTGTCCTTTTAAAGTGTTACAAAATTTCTTTAAAGGCAGAACAAGTCAGTTGATTAGCGTGACTGAGATTAAAGGTGGGTATCACGCTTTGGCCGATGTTAAGATGGCAAAAGCAGTCATACACGCGATAAAGGAAATGACCGAACAATAAAAAGGAAATATAGACTCTATGAAAAAACAGATCCTTACGGGCTTAACCATGAGCTTAATGATGGGCTTAACAGCCTGTGCTTCAACTGAAAAAACTGAAGACGTTGAGGTTGCGGTTAGGGCCCCAGATAGTGTTGAGTTAGGGGGCTTATCAAATGAAGAAGCCACGACTAAATTGCTTGAAGCACTATTAAATAAAAGCTATTTAGCTTCACGAGCAGGCCCAGGTGGAGTCGCAGTTCAATTTGATAATACCCAATTTATTCTGCAGCCTAGTATCAACCCAGACGGTATCGATCGCATCATGATGAACCGTTTTTATGCTATCCACCCTAAATATGTGGGCAGTAAAGAGATGCTGTTGATGATTGGTTCGTTAAACCAAAAACTTAACTTTGCTAAGTTTGTTATTCGTGACCAAGGTGCAGTCATTCAGGTACAAGGCGCGGCAACCTTTGTCGACACCATTTCTATGGAAGAGATCCGTCGTTTCATCCTTTGGATTGATGAAGGGCTACGTCAAGTCGCCGAGTCATTACCTGAAGGGGCGGAAGATGTGATTAAGCCAATCCCTGTGATGCAAAATGTTCAGTCGATTTAAGTAAACAAGGTTCTAGGTTCTAGGTTCTAGGAAAAGCAGGGAAAGCTAAGACGATAATAGCCGAACGGCCTGCGGCCTAGGGAACGTGACTACGTCACTTACGGAACGCTGCGCTTACAGAAAAGATGGCAAAGGTTGAGACGGGAAAGCCGGAAAAGCATGCTCTCTTCTGTAGGTTGGGCTTTAGCCCATCAATTTTGGTTTTTGCTGCTCCTAGTAGGGCGCAGCCCGTCCTCGCAGCGCAGCGTTCTAGAACCTAGGTCCTTCTTTTAAAGCTAAGACGAACGGCCTGCGGCCTAGGGAACGTGACTACGTCACTTACGGAACGCTGCGCTTACAGAAAAGATGGCAAAGGCTGAGACGGAAAAGCATGTCTCTTTTGTAGGTTGGGCTTTAGCCCATCAATTTTGGTTTTTGCTGTTCCTAGCAGGGCGAAGCCCGTCCTCGCAGCGAAGTGTCCTAGAACCTAGGTCCTTCTTTTAATTTTTAATTTTTTATCGGAGATTGTGTACGTGATTGCCTTAATTCAACGTGTGAGTGAAGCAAAAGTTGTCGTTGATGGCGCGACTATCGGTGAGATAGATAGAGGCCTGTTGGTGTTACTCGGTGTTGAGCGTGAAGATAACATTGAGAAGATGCAAAAGTTGGCCACCAAGGTGATGAGTTACCGTGTGTTCGCCGATGAGAATGGCAAGATGAACCTCAATCTTGAGCAAGCGGGTGGCAGTCTGCTAGTCGTGTCGCAATTCACACTCGCTGCTGATACCGGCCGTGGCTTGCGCCCGAGTTTTTCAGGGGCTGGTACGCCAGATCAAGCCCGAGAACTGTATGAGGCGTTTGTCGATTTCTGTAAATCAAAGGGCGTGAATACCCAGACCGGTCAGTTTGCCGCAGACATGAAAGTGTCATTAGTTAACGACGGCCCGGTAACCTTTAACCTGCAGGTCTAGCGCTTTGGCTCACAGCAGAGTAGATCTTTTAATGCCCCGCCGTTAATCACATTCTTTAATTCATTGGCCGTTAAAATATCGCAGCCCTTTTGGGCGCGAATGCCCGCTCCGCAATACAGCACAAACACTTGCTGACGATTTTCAAGCTTGTGCAGCCAAGTCTCTAAAGTATCCAGTGGCACGTTTATCGCCTGTGGCAGATGGCCGCCAGCAAACTCTTGCGGCGAGCGCACATCAATTACTGTTGCGCCGTCTTCAATTAATTGCCAGCATTGACTGCCAGCGGGTTTGGTCGATAACTTTGAAATTTGAGTGTTTAACATATCCACCTCTCTTTATTATGCTTAAAACTTAAGCTGATATTTAAACCTTTAATTAGATTAATTTCAATAAGTTTTTTCTAATGCTTGATTTGTGATGGTTAACGATTTATGGCTAGAGCAGGGAAACTAACGATGAAAATCAGCTATACAAAGGACCTAGGTTCTAGGATGCTGCGCTTTAAAACAAGGACCTAGGTTCTAAACGCTGCGCTGCGAGGGCGGGCTAAAGCCCTGCAAGGAAAAGCCAAAGCCAAAAGAACCACCTTTGCCATTTCTTAGTTTTAAAACAAGGTACGAGATCCTAGGGCGCTGCGAGGACGGGCTACGCCCTACTAGGAACAGCAAAAGCAAACGTCTTTGTTAGCTTTTTCCATCTTTTTCGCAAGGCCGTAGGCCGTTCGTCTTTGCTTTAAAGATCTTAGAACCTGCTTTCCCTAGGACCTTTCTTAGCCTTCCCTAGGTACTAGGCCCTATGCCCTAGTACCTTCTATTCCTAGAACCTATCCCTTAAAACGCTTAAAGATCAGCGAAGTATTGATGCCACCAAAGGCGAAGTTATTACTCATCACGTAATCTGTTTCAAGATGGCGAATGTCATCTCTAATGTAATCTAGCTCGCCGCACTCAGGGTCGATATCTGTCAGGTTTAGCGTCGGTGCAAACCAGCCCTCGTTCATCATCTCTATGCTCACCCAAGCTTCTAACGCGCCGCAAGCACCCAGTGTATGGCCGGTATAACTTTTAAGTGATGAGATAGGCTGCTTCGCGCCAAACACCGCATTAGTGGCTTGTGTTTCAGCAATATCGCCACGATCGGTAGCGGTGCCGTGAGCATTGACATAACCAATGCTCTCAGCTTCGATGGCGGCATCTTTAAGCGCTAAACGGATAGCCGTTTCCATGGTGCCAGCATTAGGCTGAGTCACGTGCAATCCATCAGAGTTGGTGCCAAAGCCCACGATTTCGGCGTAGATTTTTGCGCCGCGAGCCTTAGCATGCTCAAGCTCTTCAAGCACTAAAGTACAGGCGCCTTCGCCTATTACAAGGCCGTCTCGTCCTTTATCGAACGGTCGCGGCGTCTCGGTTGGAGTTTCATTTTTTGTACTGGTTGCAAATAGCGTGTCGAAGACGACGGCTTCTGTCGGGCAAAGCTCTTCACCGCCGCCAGCAAGCATTAGATCTTGTTGGCCATATTTAATCGCTTCATAGGCATAACCAATACCTTGGCTGCCAGAGGTACAGGCGCTGCTGGTGGTGTGCACGCGGCCTTTGAGGCCAAAGAATACGCCGACGTTTACCGCTGTTGTGTGTGCCATCATGCGGATATAGCTAGTGGCCGTTACGCCAGACATATCGCCATCTTTTAGCATATCTCCGAACGCGATGATTGGATCGGTACTGCCCGTCGATGAACCATAAGCGATGCCCATAGCGCCAGAGATAATGACAGGATCATTAAGTAAGTTTGCATCAATCAGTGCAAGTTCACTGGCGCGAGTGGCCATTATCGATACCCGTCCCATAGAGCGGATCATTTTACGCTTGTAGTGGCTTGGCACTTCAAAGTCAGTGATCGGTGCGGCCAAGCGGGTATGCAGATCTTCAAATCTGTCCCATTCGTCCATACGTACCACACAATTTTTCTGCGCTTTTAAGCTCATGGCAATACTCGGCCAGTCATGGCCTAGCGCCGAAATACCGCCAATACCTGTGATCACGACGCGGCGTGGAAAAGCTGGCCGGCTCATATCATGCCTCCGTTGACCGAAATCACCTGGCGAGTCACGTAGGCCGCCTCATCAGACATTAAATAGTTCGCAAGCCCTGCAATCTCTGCAGGTTTTCCCATACGGCGCATCGGTACTAGGTTGTTGACCATCTCTTTTGGAATGTCGCTGACCATGTCAGTTTCGATTAAACCGGGAGCGATGCAGTTGACGGTAATTTTTCGTTTAGCGAGCTCGAGTGACAACGCCTTAGTTGCGCCGATAATGCCCGCTTTTGAGGCGCTATAGTTTACCTGGCCGCGATTGCCCGCAATGCCAGATACTGACGCTAGGGTGATGATACGTCCGCCTTGACGGCCTTGTACCATCGGCATCACCGTTGGATGAATAACATTGTAGAACCCATCGAGGTTGGTATGCACTACTCTGTCCCACTCCGATTCTGTCATTGCAGGAAAAGCGGTGTCGGCATTAATGCCTGCATTGAGGATTACGCCATAATAAGCGCCGTGCTCGATATCTTGCTCGATAGCCTGCTTAACCGCGGCTCTGTCGGCGATATCAAACTGCAAGCAAGTGACCTTGCTCCCCAGTTGTTCGAGTTCTGATTTAGTGGCATCGGCTGCTGCTTGGTTGCTATGAAAGTGCATCGCAATATCAAAGCCAGAGGCGGCTAATCTTAGGGCGATCGCTTTGCCTATTCCGCGGCTTGAACCGGTAATTAATACTCGTTTTGTCATCTTGCTACTCCCTGCGCCGTCGTCTTATTGTGTGTCACATACTTAATGTGTGGGCGAACAGCGGCTGTACTTTGTATTTAGTGTCGGTGTCGTATTTACTGTTATATTCAGTGTTGTATTGACTCAGCCACATGAGGTTCAGTGCGTCGACTCGGCAATATAGGCCTGAGTATCCTGAGGTTGAAACACGTTGACGTTGGCTTCTGCGACAACCACTTGCTTATGTAAGATTTGGCAATCAAAAACCGCTAGTCCTGACTCTTCTTGATATAGACGAGTAACACGTGTTTGGTAGCTTTGCCCCGCATCAAACTGAGAGATATGCATCTTAAGCTTACGGCTACCGAGCAGGAATCCTACGCGAATGATGTCGTCACGCAGATGGGCCTCAACCCCCGCTAAAGCGGCAATACTTTGGGCCATATACTCAATGCCGACATAGTTGGGCACGCCATTCAAGTGGCTATCGAAATAGGGACTATTTGCTGAAATATCCGTTTGTGTTAACAAGCTATCATGGCTGTGATTCAGCAGCTGGTTGATTAAGATCATCGGCTGACGATGGGGGATGAACTCCGCGACATCGAGATCTGCAAGTTTTGTAGCATCAAACATCTTGATTTATCTCTGTTGAATCTTTGCCTAATGAGCCTGTATTTAATGGCTCGGGTGCCTGGCCCGCGAGTGAGTGGCTTGGTGCCACACGACTGAAGATCAGGCTGGCATTACTGCCACCAAAGGCAAATGAATTACTCATTACATGGCTTATATTGCTCTGCATACCTTTGCTTACCAGAGGTAGCGCTGGATCATTTGGATCTTGTTGCTTATCCCACACCTGTGGCGGTAAATATTGCTGCTTATTGTAATCACTGAGCAGCAGATAACAAAATGCGGCTTCAATTGCGCCCGCCGCCCCTAAGGTGTGTCCGGTAAGGGGCTTGGTAGAGCTTGCTGCAGGTAAGGCTTGGCCAAAGACCTGATGTACTGCACGGCTTTCCATGGCGTCATTTTTCGGCGTTGCGGTGCCATGTAAGTTGAGGTAATTAATCTGTTCTGGCCCAAGGCTTGCCATGATTAATGCCGCTTGCATCGCAGCTATTGCACCGCGGCCTTCAGGATGTGGCGCCGAGATATGGTGAGCATCGCTAGACTCGCCAATGCCGCTGACTATGATAGCCGTATTGTCTTGTGATATTTTTTCTAGCGTTGCCTTCTCTAGCGTAAAGAGCGCTCCGCCTTCACCGATATTAATACCATCGCGATTAGCGCTAAAAGGTTGGCAGTGTCCGCTAGAAATAGACTCCAGTGAATAAAATCCATTAAGTGTGAGCTTACAAAGAGTATCGATACCGCCGACAATGACCATGTCGCAAACATCGGCGTCGATAAGACGCTTAGCGCTGGCAAAAACCTTAGCGCTAGAAGAGCAGGCGGTAGAAACGGTAAAGCAGGGACCCGTCAACTCAAAGTAGGCTTGTAGAAATTGACTGGTATCGCCTAATTCTTGCTTAGCGTAATCATAATCTTTAGGAAACTCGCCAGCACTATGGTGTTCAGCAAGGGCTGACTCGCCGGTGGCTATTCCCGATGTGCTTGTACCGATAACGATACCGATGCGCTGCCGACCATATTGTGCTTTAGCTTGGCTAACGGCTGCTTCTATCTGCCGTGCAATCAATAAGGTGAGTTGATTATTGCGAGTATCAAATCGGCGTAACTCGTCGGGGAGTTCGGGGAGCTTAATACTGACCTGGCCAACGAGCACGGGGCGCTCAAACAAGAGGTCATCTCGCCACTGCATGCCGCTGGTATTGCCAGCAACCAGGTTGTCGAGCACAGCCTGAGGTGTTTGCCCTAGAGGGGTGCATAAACCTAAATGGGTTATTGCTATTGGCATTGCTGAATTCACTTAAATTCCCACTAAATTTGGTTTATATCGGGCTGATGGCGAGCGTAAAGTTAGCCGCATCAATGCTGAGCTGAACCTGGGCCTGCCACTTGTCTTCGCTGCCCTGACTGAAATCACTATAGCGGATAGCGATTATCGGCTGTTCGGCATTAGGCGTCTGTTTAGTTTCATTTCCAGCTTCATTTTTAGCAAAAAACAGTCCACGACACAAAGCGACATCACAGGCATAGGGGCGAATTTGGGCTCCCTGTAAATGGCGGTTTACGCTGCTGTCTGGCCAGTAAATAAGTTGCATGATAGCCAGTAGGTATTCAGCGTTAAATTGATCGCCGAGTAGCTGGCTTTGCTCACTCACAAGAGTGTAGTCATCATAGGTCAGTGTAAAAAGCGCTTGCCCTAGTGGCGCCAGACCAACCAGAGTTAATTGCTGTTGATCGAGCTCTAACTGACTTAACAGTTCATGTTGGCTAGCTTGAGTCTTGATAGTGACCTTTTGGGCAATGCTAATTGCGGGTAGAGTCGCTGTTTGCTCTGAGAGCATCCTTTGCTCAGCAACTGGCGCAAGGCAATAATTCACATCTTGCGCCAGTTCGACACAAGTTTGTCGCTGTAACGTTTGACTGCAAGCTGTGAGTAGTACAGAGCCCAGGGCGAGCAAGATGATGTGTTGGCTTAATCTCGACATAGTTCGACAACCATATTTAACCGACGTTTAGACTCGCTAACGAATGGGTTTTTTTCATCCCAAGCGTAACCAGCAAGAATAGAGCAGATCATCTGCTTGATTTTAGGATCTGGACTGTCGAAGAAGATCGCATCTTGAAAACTACAGTCATACCAAGCTTCGACATAGGTTCTAAAGGTATCGACCCCTTTCATTAACGGTTTGGCATACTCTTGCTGCCAGTCGACGTGCTCGCCATCGAGTTGTTTGCACAGGGTTGCAGCTGCCATGGAAGCTGATTGCATGGCGATCGTAACTCCAGATGAAAATACCGGATCGAGAAACTCGCCTGCATTACCGAGTAGGGCGAATTGGTCGGTAGCCAGTGTTTTCACGTTAGCCGAGTAGCCTTTGAGCAGGCCTGAATCATTGATGAGTTCGGCATTTTGTAGCAGCTTTTTCAGTCCCGGCTCTTGAGCTATCATGGTGTTAAGAACGGTATCTAAGTTGCCGCCAATACTGTTATTACTGCTGTTAATACTGTCATCAGCAAAGCCGCCAAGAGCAGCAATCAGTTGGGGCTCACCCACTACGCCCACAGAGCAACGACCATCGCTAAAAGGAATGAGCCAGTACCAGATATCCTGGTTGTCTGGATGGACACTAATAAGGATCTTATTTCGATCGAAATTCGGATCAGTAATATTGTCTCTAACATGATTAAACACAGCACTGCGGGTGGGTAAACTAGATGGTTTCTCTAAGTCCAGCAACCTGGGTAGTACTCGGCCAAAGCCGCTGGCATCGAGTACAAATTTTGCTTTGATGGTTTGTATTTGGCCTTTATCGTTGCTCACTTCAAGGCTGGGCTCAGCGCTTAAATCTATCGACTCGACCGTGTGGCCGAAACGGATAGTAACGCCCTGTTTAACCGCTTCATCAGCGAGTAACTTATCGAATGTGGCACGTTCAACCTGGAACGTGGTGCCCGGGCCTTGAGTAAACTTATCGGTAAAGTCAAACGTGGTGTATTTGTGTTGATGTCTAAAGGCGGCACCATTTTTAAATTGAAACCCTGCCTGATTAACGGCTTCGAGCATATTAGCTTGCTCGATAACCTGCATGCAGCACGGCAGTAAGCTTTCACCGATAGAGAAACGTGGAAAGTGCTGCTTCTCAAGCACGAGTACTTTTTTACCTTGGGCGTGTAATAGGCTCGCAGCAATGCTACCAGATGGCCCGGCGCCAATAATGGCGACATCGACCGTTTGGGTTTCGCATCGAACCCACTCATCCTGAACTACTTTATCAGTCGACATTAACGGTCTTCCTTGTGAAATTTTGAATAAAAGGCGAAAGCAAAAAGGTAAAACTAATCCCCAGTAACAGGGTTAAGCCAAACGCGTTTATCGCTGGTGTTTGACTAAAGGCGAGCAGACCAAAGGCCAGTAAGGTTGATACCGCTGACATTAATACGGCCATCATCACGCCGCGAGTTTGCTGTTTAGACTCAGCAAAAAATAGGCTGTAATCAACACCAATACCAAAGACTAAGATCAGAGCCAGAGCATGAAACAGGGTCAGCGGATTTTGCAGCATGCCTAAGCAGGCTAGGGTTAAAAGCGCAGACAAGGCTGGTACGGCGACCACCACTGCGGCGAGTTTTCGGCCAAACCTAAAGGTGAATATGATGCCCGCCGCGATTAAGGCGATGAGCAGTAACATTAAGGTGAGCTGACGGTAATGCCCCATCACGGTCGATATGTCGCCAACCTTATCGATCAGCTGTACATGGTGCAGCTCATTAAATAACGCGGCAAATGTATCGAGCTGCTTGATTCCACCGAGTAACACGATAGCCCCGTAGCCAGTTTCGTCTAAATGATTTGTTGGTGATAACCAAAGCGGTTTAAAGCTGGCACCCGCTTGATGGCTCAAGAAATTATCGGCGCTGATAACGTCTGTTTTGGCCGTTTGGTAGGCTTTAATCAGCGCCGGTTTAATCTGGGGATCTAAGCCTAAGCTCGCAATAATCTCATCTAAGTGTTCAAGGTAGACTTGCCCTTGCAGACGATAGTTAAGCGCTTGTTCTGCTTGGCTTGGCAAGAATTTACTTAGGCTTAAATGGTTACCGATTAACTTATCTTTCTCGGCCTGTTTTAAGACGGGCTCAAGTTTCGCCAGCTGTTGTTTTACCTGCTCTTCGGTTTTGCCTGAGACTAATAGGAATTGGTTATCGGTACCGCCACTTAGTAAGGTACGAAGTTTATTTTCCTCTGCCTGAATATCACTCGGGGTGTGCTGTAACTGACGGATATCGTCATTGCTAGTTAGCTGCAATAGACCCACTAAGATAAAGGCTGTCGTGCCAAGCGTTAGCAGTAATTGCGACTTAAGGCTTTTAGGTGTGAATCGTGCCAGCATAAAGTGTTGATAGCGACTGGCCACATCGAGTGCTTGGCTGGCATCTTTTAATGGCTGAGCGGCGAGAGTTGGGTAGGCGAGCACTAAGGTTAAATAAGCGCCAGTCAGCCCCGCTGCGCAGAAAATGGCGACCTGTTGCATACCGGGAAAAGGTGCTAGCCCCATGGCGCCGTAGGCGATAACACTGGTTAGCAAGGCAAGCGTGATAGCCGCAAAGATTTTTTTGATGACCTTCTCGCTACTGTCATTGGGATGGTTTAAGCGCTCGCAATAATAGTGAAAGCAATAGTCGATAGAGATGCCAATTAGACTGGTGCCAAACACTAATGTGAGTAGGTGCAGTTCACCAAACATGAGTGCTGTGGTGACCACGGCAAACAGTAAGCTGGTACTCACAGTAACCACCGCAATAGAGAGTGGCATGAAAGAGCGAAATGCTAACCACACTAGGCTTACGACCCCGATAAGCGATAACAAGCCGATGCTTGAAACCTCTTGTTTAGCATTGTCGGTCGCTGCAGCAGCATGAAATAAAGCGCCAGCCTTAATGATGTCTACATCTGCAAAATGCGATGTAACGGCATTAAAGGCGAGGTTAAGATCGCTAAGTTGTAGCTGTTGAGCGTTAGGATTAAAGGCACTGTCCTTACCTTTAGCCATCACGATGGCGGCAAAACGAGGTCGTGGAACACTCGCCGATGGCGCTATAGTGGCAACCAATACCCCCTGTTTCACGGTTAACTGTTGTGAAGGAGCAAGAGCAAGCAAAGAATCTGGATACAGGAGCAAAGGATCGCGGCTAAGCAGTTCGCTATTGGCATAACTAAACGCATTGTATAGCTTTTCTAGTGCAGCCTGGCTCAGTTGTTGCCATTGACCTTGCTGTAAGCTTTGTTGCTGCTTGTCGGTTAATAGCTGGAATCTGTGCTTAAAATAATACTGATTAAGGGCATCAATCTGAGCCATATCGGCACTACTGATATCAATAAATGCAGCTTGGTTTGGGCTCGTTTGTTTAAGCGTTTGCATCGCTAGCTTTGCCGCTGCGATGGCGGTGTGTTCATTATCGCTGATAAGCCCCAAATAGACGCGGTTAGCCAGCTGCTGCTCAACTTGTGCCATTGCTCTTTGGGTCATCGGGCTTTCGCTGACTTTAGGCAGCATGGCCAAAATATCACTTTGTACGCGAGCGCCGCTTTGCCACAGGGTAAAGCCAGTTACTACGGAGACTAGGATTAATGCCAGCCACAGTATAAATCGTAACTTGGCGGTCTTTTGGCTTAATAAGGCGTTAAGGCTTGGTTTCATTATGGCTGAGCACTCTTAGACTCAGGCTCGAAACGCGATTTGTCTTGCTGACTTAGTGGGCTTTCATCCAGTGATGAAAACTCGATCTGGCTGCGATCGCCATTAGCGCTATATAGCACTAACGTTTGGATCTGTTGCTTACCAGCGAGCAGCATTTTAGGCATGGCTTTGGCAAGTAAAGGATCAAGCGGCTTAAGCCCTAACTGCCACTGCGGGTTTAGCTCATGACTAGTATCAGTTGCTGTAGTTGCACGTTTTAGGCTTAATTCAAAGTGCTGCTCAAGAGCATTAATGTCACCACTTAACAGGGCATTGAGTAGTGTCGGCATGATATCACTCATACCTCCACCCGCTTGCTGCGGGTTATTAACGCTAATATTCCCTTGGCTGTCTATCTGAATCAGCTGCTTATCTTTTAAGATCAATGTGCTAGCAAAAGGACTGTTTTGCTGCCAAATCACCCCAAGGCTTTTAGAGAAAACAAATTCGCCTTGGCTTACCAAAGGTTTTTTTAGCACCTTTAAATAACGGTATTGAGTGAACTTCCCTTTAGCGTGCTCGCTAGGAGATAGTTGTTTACTCAAGCTGAGCAAATCCGCCTTGTTTGCAGGAAATTGAAATAGCTCTGTATAGCTAGATTGGCTGTTATCAGGCTCGGCGTAGCTAGTGCTACTCACTAATGATGAGAGTAGTAAGAGGAACAGAGTGCATACTAAGCGCAATAAGTACTTCATTGGCGCAGCTCTATTTTGTTACTGGTTTCTGCTGAAATTAAATGCGCTATTTTCTGCTGAAAGACTTCTGGTGTGACAAAGCATAACTCTTGGGTCTGCATATCGACGGCGGCCTGAATGGTGTAGCCCTTAGTGATGCGCTTACCTGTTAGAGCATCAAGCACTTGATAGTTGATCTTAATGCGGTGTTCCCATTCAACCAGCGCAGCTTTGACGATGACCGTCTGCTCAAACGTACTCGATTGCACGTACTTTATCTGCACATCAACAATTGGCCAGCTAAACCCAGAGTCTTGCATAGCGCGGTAGCCGTAACCGATTTTATCCAGTAGCTTGCAGCGTACTAGCTCAAAGTAACGCAGGTAGTTACCATGCCAGGTGATCCCCATTGAGTCCACGTCGTGAAACGGGATTTCGACTTCCATCTCTGCGTGTAAAATGCCCTTCATTGGGAAACTCCAAGTGAAACTGTTCGAACAGATAAGCCATGCCAACAGTAATAGCCCATCGAGTCCACGTCGTGAAACGGGATTTCGACTTCCATCTCTGCGTGTAAAATGCCCTTCATTGGGAAACTCCAAGTGAAACTGTTCGTACAGATAAGCCATGCCAACAGTAATAGCCCATCGAGTCCACGTCGTGAAATGGGATTTCGACTTCCATCTCTGCGTGTAAAATGCCCTTCATTAGCGCTTCCCTCGGCTGATATTCTGAGCAGTGATAAGCAAAGAGTTGCCATGCCAACAGTAATAGCCCATCGAGTCCACGTCGTGAAACGGGATTTCGACTTCCATCTCTGCGTGTAAAATGCCCTTCATTGGCACTCTTCTCACTAGCATACTTCCCAGTAGCCACTTTGGATCTTATCGACGGTTGAACGCAGTGTCTGCTCTAGTGGTCTGTCTTCGGTCAGTAGCTCAAAATCGGCTTCGACTTGCGCTAAGGTCTTACCCAGTGACGGGGTAATTGAGCTGGGCACCAATTCTTCCTGCGCTATTCGCAGACGAATGCCCTGAGACATGGCTAATAGCGCAGCAGCTGCTACTTGCTCGGTTAGCTGTAATATGCGCATACAGTCACGGGCTGAGATAGTGCCCATGCTGACCTTGTCTTGGTTATGACATTCGGTGGAGCGAGAGAATACACTGGCTGGCATGGTGTTTTTAAGCGCTTCAGCCGTCCAGGCCGATACGCCAATCTGTACCGCTTTAAAGCCGTGGTTAATCGCTTTACGTTTGCCTTTAGCGCCTGAAAGATTTGCAGGTAGACCATTGTTGAACTTTTGATCCATCACCAGCGCCATCTGGCGGTCGATAAGATCGGCAATGTTAGCCACTGCGTTTTTCATCGCATCCATGGCAAAGGCAATATGCCCGCCGTAGAAGTGCCCACCATGTAGAATGTGCTCACCTTCACCGTCGACAATTGGGTTGTCGTTAGCGCTGTTAAGCTCGGTTTCAATAAACTGGCGCATAAACGGCAGCGCATCTTGCAGTACTCCAATCACGTGCGGTGCACAGCGGATCGAATACCTGTCTTGCAGTCTGTCTGAGTTGCGAGGGTGAATGTGATGGTTTAAGTCTTCACGGATCCAAGCGGCAATCTGGTTTTGCCCTGGATGAGGCTTTGCGGCAAATAAAATTTCGTCGAAGTGGTTCGAGTTACCTTTAAGTGTCAGCGACGCCATAGCAGTAATACGACTGGCAAGGCGCGCCATGTACTGCGCTCGGTCGTAAGCTAAACAAGCAAGGGCGGTCATAACCGCAGTACCGTTCATCAGTGCTAAGCCCTCTTTAGGGCGTAGCGTGAGCGGCACGATATTAAGTTCTTTATATACGTCACTGGTTGGACGTCGCTCACCCTGGTAAATCACATCACGCTCACCTACAAGTACTGCCGCAAGGTAAGACAGTGGCGTTAAGTCGCCGCTCGCGCCCACTGAGCCTTCTTCAGGGATCACCGGGGTGATGTTGAGGTTAAGCAGGGTTTCTATACGCTTAAGCAGCTCGTAAGTGACGCCTGACTTGCCTACAGCGAGTGAGCTTAGGCGGCACGCCATTACTGCGCGAGCCTGCATAGGAGACAGAATATCGCCCATACCGCAGCCGTGAAAACGGGTCAGATGCAGTGGGAGTTCGTGGACTAAATCGAGCCCAACGGTCACGGTACAAGAGTCGCCATAACCTGTGGTTACCCCATATACGACGCCTTCTTCTTTCAGTAGGCTATCGATAAACCGCGCGCCTTTTTGAATATAGGCCTGATACTCAGCGGTTTGGTTAAGCTTAGCTTGTGCCCCTTTGGCAATAGCAACCACATCTTCAAGTGCCAGACTATTGTAGCCAAATTCAACTGTTTGCTTGCTAGGGTTATAAGTGGTTTGTTGGGTCATTTGCTTTGCTTGTCCTTTATATCGCAACTATTGCTCTGCTTGCATTGCACATTGGCTCGTTGGAACTCTTCGTCCTTGCGCCAAAAATCATAAAAATTAAACCATTGCAGTGGCTCTTTAAGCGCAAAATGCGCTAAGCGACGACTAAATTCGTTAACGGCTTGCTCGATTCGCTCACTTCTCCCGGCTCTAGGGCCTTTTAAGGTGTTAGCGAAATGCTCTAAATGCACATGGTAGCGGCCATTTTGCCGTAGGCAGAACATGGTATAAACCGGGCAATCAAGTAGCCCGGCCAAAATGAATGGCCCTTGAGGGAATGCAGCTGGCTCGCCTAAAAAGTCTTGGTAAATCACGCGACCAGCAGTCTGTGACGAGGTTCTATCGCCTGCAATGACAACCAATTCCCCCGCTTCAATTTTTTGTTGTAGCAAAATCGAAGTACTAGGGCCTAATTCGGTGACTTGGATTAGGTTTAGTGAGCTGTCGGGGTTGAGCTGCTTGAGCACCTTATTAAAGTTCTCGGCATTTTGCGTCAGCACCATGACGTTGACTTTGACTTGGCGCTGGTGGATTGATATTGCGCGGCACAGCTCTAAGTTACCTAAGTGCGATACCAGTAATACCGCGCCATTGCCCGCGAGTAATTGATTGGCTAGCATTTCTCGATTAGGAAAATCGACCTGTTCGAGCTTGATGCGATCGCACCAAGCGTCAATTCGGTCTAACGCGGCGTTACCAAAGGCGAAAAAGTGCTTCAGGCTGTCGCGCCAGCTCAGTGGCTCACCCAGCTGTGGATGATTGGGTTGCTTAAGCTTCACATGAGTTAAAAATTGCTTAGAAGCGGTTCTTGCCGTGGTGCCGGTAATGAAAAAATAGATGATCACCGGATACATGATAGCGCGGCAAAGCCAGTGACCCCCTAAGCGGTAGCTTTCTGCAAGTAGCTTAATTCCCCAGTAACTGCCTCGCTCACCCATGCTCGACCAATGCTTATTCTGGCCTGAACTTGTGAGCTTTTGCTGCAGCTTTCGATAAAGCTTTTTCGGTTGACGCAGCAACATGCCAAAGAAGAGTTTGCTGTGCATCAATGAGATACGCACGTTATCTTTAACCCCTTGAAAATGACTCACGCCATCTTCTGGGTAGATCACTCGGGTTGGCAAATGAATCACTGGCACGCCTTGCCAGTAAAGACGCACTAAGACTTCAATATCAAAGTCCATGCGCTCGCCTAAGGCATGGCTTAAAAACAGTTTCTCGGTTGCCTCGAGCGGATAGACACGAAAGCCGCACATGGAGTCTTGAATATCGAAACTTAACGTTTCTATCCATACCCAAAAGTGAGTGATGTAACGGCCGTATAATCGGCCTTTCGGCACGGATTCGTCATATTGCGGCAAGCCAGAAATAAGCGCCTCTGGAGTCGACTCGGCCTGGGCTATCATGGCGGGTATATCGTTTAAATCGTGTTGCCCATCGGCATCGACCTGCAGGGCGTGGGTGTAACCCTCTGCATATGCGGTTCGTAGTCCGGTCATTACTGCAGCGCCTTTACCCCGGTTATATGGGTGGTGAAGCAGGGTCACCCAGTCATATTTTTCAGCCAGCTCGATCAGCAAGAAGCGCGTTTCGTCGTCGCTGCCATCGTTAACTAAATAACAAGGTAGATTAAAAGCCGCTAATTGCTCTAGGGTACGTTCAATGGCACCGCGGTGATTATAGTTGGGGATAACCAGAGCGAGCCGCATTAGTTATTGTCCGTACTGTTGATGGCCTGCACCGCTTCGTTACTGAGTGCAATACGCCCCGATGCGAAACGTTTATCGCCATCGCTATAGGTAAATACCAGTTTGGCCTTGGCGGGATTATGGCTAATGGTCAGGTCTACCTGGGAGTTAGGTAGCATCAGTTGTTGAAATTTAAGTACTTCTAGGCTGGCAACATTGACCGGGTAACCAAAATGCGCGCAGCCAAGCTTTATCGCCCAGTCGAGCTGAGTGACACCCGGCAACACGGGTTGCTCTGGAAAGTGGCCATTGAAATACACGAGGTCGGCAGCAATCTCTAGCCGCCAGGTGACAGAGTCATTCTCACTGTTATGGCTGATAATGGTGGGCAATGTAGAGGTAATCATTTGCTCTTAAACTTATCGATATCGAACAGGGCTAACATGTTTGCGTGTACCCGCTTACCTTGCGGATTAAGCGGTAAGGCTTCAGGGTAACGCCAACGCCTTGGTAGCGTGACCCGCTCAAATTGGCTGAGCAAGTGGTTTTTGAGTTGGTTATTTAGCGCGAGTTTACCCTTAGCTTCGAGTTGTTCCATGCCCAGAGGGGAAAGCGTTATAGCGGCGCCGAGTTGCACTCTAGGTTGCTCTAACATCACCAATGCCGCTTGTGCGACATAGGGATGGCTCTCTAATAGTGACTCCATCTGTACCAATGACAGGCGTTTCTCTTCAACTTTAATAATGCGGTCTAAGCGCCCCTGCAGAGAAAAAGTGCCATCGGCTTGCAGATCAATTTTGTCATCACACTTTAGCCATTCATTATCAGGTAGGTAAGGTGATTTTAGCATCAGCGCACCATCACTTTGCGCTTGTTGGATCTCAATTGGCGCGAAAGCTTGCCAGTTTGCATTAGGCTGGTGTTGACGACGGTAGGCGATGCCACCGGTTTCTGTGCTGCCAAATACCTCGATAGGCGCTTGACCGTAACAGTTAGCGACACCTTGTGATGCTTCAAAGCTCAATGGTCCGCCAGAGCTGAACACTAAGCTAGGTGAACGCAGTTGTCGCTCATTATCGAGAGCGTCGGGCAATCGAGACAGCTGGGCAGGACTGCTGATCAAACAGAGGTTTGGAAACAGGTTCGCGTAGTAGCTTAAGGTTTCAGGGTATTCAACCAGATCGCTCAAAAAGGGGCGACTGGCAGCGAGTGGCCAAAGAACTTTGAATAACAAGCCATAAATATGCTGATGAGTCACGGTCGATATTACGCTGCAATGAGGCAGGTGCTGGGCAAAAGTATGCTCAAGCACGCTGACTTCGGCGTCGAGTTGCTCAATGGTTTTGGCTACGCGTTTTGGCCTGCCGCTGCTACCTGAGGTAAAGAGTACCAGTTCGCCCCAATTTTGTGTTTGTGGCCAGTCACTCGCAGTCGGATTGAGATCTTTATCGAGACGTAAAAACGCCTTACCTTCACAAATTGGCATGTTGGCGAGCACGCCATCATACTCGTGAGTGAGTTCACTCAAGGTGCCAGCTTGAGTATTGGCAGGCAGGATTATCTGTTTACCGGCAAGTAACCCGGCGCAGAGTCCGACGGCAAAAAGGTCACTGCTTTCACAGCTAAGTAGCCAGCGTTTGGAATCGGAATCACTTAATTGTCGATGCAATTGTGCGACTTGAGCAGTAAAGGCCGCTCCCGTTACAATATCGTGATGATTGAAGCTAATTAGCTGTTGAGCAGTAGGCCCTTGGCATAGCCAAGATTTAAGTAGATTCGTCATGACTTTTTTAACCAAAATGTTCGATATAACCACTCGCCACCAAGTAGCGACCCTATGAGCAAGTAGGCGATTAGCCCGTTATAAAGCGTCCACGTTTCGATGCTGGTATACAGCGCTGTATAGAGCGCCATCGAGCCATTAAAGATAAATAAGCCGCACCAAATTAAGGTGACGCTATTGAGATAACCGATAGCCTCATCGGGCAGGTCGGGTTCTTTCAGTCTGGCTAGCCTTTCTATCATGCTAGGGCCATGTTTTAGTGAGTAACCAAAAAGACCCAGCATGGTGAGGTTAATCACCACAGGATAAAACAGTAACCAATTACTCTCTTTAGCAACAAAGCTTCCTGCTGTTAAGCCGATGCCAACAAGCAGTGGCAACATCAATGACTTTACTTTTTGCTGTTGTAATACCAGTCGTAAGACTAATATTGCGCATAAGACGAGCGCAATGGTGCCAGCGGGCAAATAGTGCAAACCAAAATAGACCGCAAGTGGATAAGCGATGACCACTAAGCTTGTCACTATTTGCAAAAAGAGTCGCATTACTCTTTGACTAAGCCTTCGATAGCCGACACGACATCGTTAACGGTTCTCACCGCTTTAAACTCTTCAGGTTTAATTTTTTTACCTGTCATTTGCTGTAGTTTGATCACCAAATCTACGGCATCGATGCTGTCTAGATCGAGCTCTTCATACAAAGAGGCTTCTAAGGTGATATCACTCGCGTCAATTTCAAACTCATCGACTAAAATTTGAGTCAGCATTTCAAGGATCTGTTCACGACTTTGCATAATTTCTCCTACGCTCGCTGTGACTCAATAAAGCTGACTAAGCTGGCAACGCTATAGAAGTGTTGTTTGGTTGCATCAGAATTAGCTTCAATTTTCACATCAAACTGCTTTTTAATTGCTAAGCCAAGTTCTAATGCGTCGATAGAATCGAGCCCTAGGCCTTCACCAAATAGTGGGGCGTCAGAGTCGATATCATCAATACTGACGTCTTCTAAATCGAGACAGTCGATGATCAGTTGTTTTATTTCGTTATCTAAGCTCATAAGTATCTATCTAATTGTTGTTTATAATAGTTTTCTAAGTCACGAGTGAGTTGTCGTGCCATCTTTGCGTCGCCACCTGCATCGGCATCATAACGTAAATAGGGCTGGGTTTCGCCTATTTCCACATGCATGCCAATTGTCCGTCTAGGCAACTGGTACCACTTTTGCTGCTTGCTTAGGCCTACAGTATTGGTTTTTAAAAATACAGGCAACAGATCGCTATGGGTACGCACAGTGATATTGGCTGCCCCACGTGCAAAATCATTAATTTTCTCACCTATTTTGGTGCGCGTGCCTTCCGGAAAGATGATGAGGTTAGTGCCGCGTTCAAGCACTGATTTACAGTCTTGCAGAAGTAACTCCGCACCGCGATTAGGAATATAGCCAGCGCAAGAGACAACGCCGCGTAAAAAGGGGTTACGCCATAGCCCCAGTTTAACGATGCAACCAGCATTAGGCATCAAGCTGATTAACACAACCACATCGACTAATGTTGGATGGTTAGCTGTGACAATGACCCCTTTAGCATTGCTGAGGCGGCTTAAGTCTCCGTGAGTAACCTTGATAACGCCGGCCCAAGTGAGCATTTTGACAAAGCCTTTAAACATGATGTGCACGGCTCTTTGTACGCGCTCAATGCGTTGCTGGCGGCTACCAGGCCAAAATCTAAGTATTGGCAATATGGTCAGTGAACTTAGCAATCCACCAAGACCAAAGGCGATGTAGCAAGCGGTGCCGCCAAGCCAGCGTGGGGCGTAAGCTATGCCCATTAGTTTGGGAGCCAGAGGCTGCTTGTCATTGATGGGCTTATTGGCAGCGGACTTATTCATAAAGGGTTCAGTCACAGCTCAGGTCCCAGTGCCAACCAGACAAATTTCCGCTGATATTGTGTTGAGCTGCCAAACTCGATAGCAATAGAGCAAAGCTGAGTTCGTTGTCGAGTTCAGCTTGTTCATCCAAAGGAGTTAACGTTAGTGTGGCCAGTGCATCTTGTGTGTCGTTAGCTGGGGCTAGCATAAAAGCCACTGCTATGGGCCATTCTGGCTCATGGGCAAATTGGCGATAAACTTCAGGCACAGGCTCGTCAGCATAGACTAATAATAATGGCTCTGGATCTGCATGTAGCTGACCATAGGATTCGATAAATGCTTGGGAAAACGTGTTGCTACCCGCAGCTATAGAGGTCGATTGAGCTTGATTGCCAGTTAAAATACTGAAAATACCGCTGGCAGTATTATGTACCGATTGGCTAAACCCTGTTGGCGATAATGGCGATTGCTCAGCGATATCGTTAAGTAAGCCAATGGTGCGATTAATTTCACCGTGTTGGGAGGCAAAAATGCTACGGCATTGCTCAGCAGGACAGCATTGGTTTACGGCCTCAAGAATAATTTTGGTGAGTTTGCTCAGACGCCTGCGCTGCATAGCTGGCACATGGGCCAATTTGGGGGCGGCACTGAGTTGTATAGCGTCATCGATGACACCGTGTGGCCAGTTGAGCCAATCTGAAGCGTGTTGATAGTGCGGCGACCATGCGCCCCATGAAAGAATGCTGAACTTCAATTGCATCGCCTCAGATACGAATATCCTTTCGTATTGCCCTGACTAATAAAAAGATAGTTTTGACCGAACAGGATACAAGTGCCTGTTGGCGATCAAAATGTAGCGGTTAAGCTGATTATTCTACATCATAAATGGTGGGCGTAATAAGCCCTTTTATGATACAGCTGTCGCTTGGAGGTAGCTATTGGGTGATAAAATGTTGGAATTGAATAAAAGCCCTGTTAATGCAGGGCTTTTTGATAGGATATAGAAGAGAATACTTGGCGTTAGCTTAATTGCTTCTGGAGCCGGCGCAGTGCCGACTTCACTTTACGCGCGTTTTCAGGGCCCATACGAATCATCAACTTTTGCGCATTAGGCAAGGCTTCTAGCTTGGGGTCAACAAATTGATAGTTGACGCTAACACCATCTAATTCAATCGGTTGCTCGATAATAGGAGCATCCAACATCACCTCGATAGCTTGCAGCATACGGTCATTAAACGAAGTCTTGCTATAGCCTAGTTCGCTAAATGCTTCACTCAGTAGTGGAGTCATCTCTTTATAGGTTTTAGCTAACTCTTGATCATTTAAGCTTGAAAGGAAGTCAGCGTATAGATCATACCTATGGTAACTATCTGGGTTGATATAGGTCTTATTGGCAATTTCAGATACGGTAAAGCTATTGCTTGGGGCTTGCAGTGGGCTCACTTTACGCGCCAATTCGCCTTGAGCTAAGTTATCTACAAAAACCACAAACTGGCGGACGATGTTGTCTTCAATCAATAGTGGCTCAATTGCCATACCATCAGCAATAGCGGTCACTTTCTGGTGTACATAGCCATCACTGTCAGCTAAAGCGGGTAAAGGCTCGACTTCAGCTACAGGATCAACCTCTGGTAGCTGTACCGCTTCAACTTCAACGACTTCAGGCTCTGGCACAGCTTCGGTTTCTAGTGGCTGCTCTGGGATTGGGTCGGGGATCACCACAGGGGCAATAACGAGTGGTTCTTCAATTGGAGCATCACCACTGAGGTAATAGTAGCCACCTGCAGATAGCGCTACAACGACAACGATAGCCAAAATAGCCAGGCCATTGGTGCCAGAGGTCTTTTCCTGTGGCGAAATTCTATCTTCTTGACTGAGTTGCATTGTAACTCCTCTGCACTGGGCAGTGATACGACTAATGATAAAAGTATAGCTTCAATCCATTCTGCAAAAATCCAGGAGATTGTCTATAGTCTGAAGCTCTATTAAGGATATTTAATTTATAAAACTGACTGACATAGCAGCTTATGCTTGTACAAATTGCTCACGATCGCCTAACCAGCGTTCAATAATCGGGTCTACGCTAGCAGGGGCTTGTTGCATAACGTGAACAGCGAGTTTTTGTACATGAGGAATAAGTGCCTGATCTCGCATTAGATCGGCAATTTTCATATCGGCGATACCCGTTTGTTTTGTGCCTAGTACCTCACCCGGGCCACGGATCTCTAAATCTTGCTGCGCAATAACAAAGCCATCATTACTCTGTCTGAGCACTCCAATCCTTTTGGTTGCAGTAGCCGATAGCGGCGCCTTATAAAGCAACACGCAGTGGCTGGCAACGGCGCCACGGCCAACACGGCCTCTAAGCTGATGCAGCTGTGCTAAACCTAATCGTTCAGGGTTTTCAATAATCATCAAGCTGGCGTTAGGTACGTCAACACCAACCTCAATCACTGTTGTAGCCACTAATAAATTTAGCTCGCCGGCTTTAAAGTCAGCCATGATCTGCTGTTTCTCGGCAGGCTTCATACGACCATGAACTAAGCCAACCTTTAACTCGGGTAGGGCACGTTTAAGTTCTTCTGCTGTGTCTTCTGCCGCTTGGCATTCGAGCACTTCAGACTCTTCGATTAAGGTGCATACCCAGTAAGTTTGACGCTTGTCGTTAATGGCGGCTTGTCTGACTCGGTCTATCACTTCCTCTCGGCGTTGCTCAGAAATTGCGACGGTTGTAACCGGCGTTCTTCCCGGCGGCAGTTCATCGATAATCGAGGTGTCGAGGTCGGCATAGGCGGTCATGGCTAAAGTTCGCGGAATTGGGGTGGCGGTCATGATCAGCTGGTGCGGATGAAAGCCCTGACTAATGCCTTTTTCGCGCAAACCCAAACGTTGATGTACACCAAATCTATGTTGCTCATCGATAATAATCAGCGCCAGCTTATTGAACACCACTTGCTCTTGGAAAATAGCATGGGTACCAATGACGATGTGGGCATCGCCAGATTCAATATCAGCTAACGATTGCGCTCTGGCCTTACCTTTTAGTTTTCCCGCAAGCCAGCCAACTTTTAGGCCTAAAGGTTCAAACCAACTGGCAAAGTTTAGCGCGTGTTGTTCGGCTAATAGCTCCGTCGGTGCCATCATGGCCACTTGGTACCCGCTTTCTATCGCTTGCAATGCCGCTAAGGCTGCCACCAAGGTTTTACCCGAACCCACATCACCTTGAACGAGGCGCATCATAGGCTCATGCTTAGCTAAGTCTTGGGTTATATCTGCAACTACCCGCTGTTGTGCTCCAGTAGGCTTGAAGGGAAGCGAGGCTAAAAAAGGGTTAAGTAACTGACCTGTGGCATGCATGCTGACCGCTTTGTCACGGTTACTACGTTGACGCAGGCGTAGCATGCTCAAGTTATGGGCCAGCAATTCTTCTTGAATGAGGCGTTGCTGCGCCGGATGGGTGCCTTGCTCCAGCTCAAATAACGACACTTGATTATTAGGTCGATGCAGGATCTGTAATGCTTGCTTTAAATCCAAATTATTTGGCTGCAGGTGAGGCGGGAGTAGTTCTTGTAAGCCGCCATTATCCAGCATGGCAAGTGCTTGCTCAGTCAGCTTAATCCAACTTGCTTGTTTTAAGCCTTCAGTTGTGGGGTAAACCGGCGTCAGTGTATCGCTCAGCTGCAGGTCTTCACCGGGAGATATCACTTTATATTCAGGGTGAATAATCTCGACGCCATGCATACTACGGCGAATTTCGCCGTAAGCACGAATGGTCATGCCGATCTGTAGGCCGTTACGCTGCGCAACTGAGAAATTAAAAAAGCGTAGGGTTAAGCTGCCAGTATCATCGCGCACCGTACAGGTCAGCATGCGCTTACGGCCTTGAATAATTTGGCTTGATTGAATGACGGCTTCGATGGTGCCGTAACTGCCCGGGTAAAGCGAGGCAATGGGGTAGACTTGAGTGCGATCCTCATAGCGCAGCGGCAGATGAAACAACAGATCTTGCACTGTTGTTATGCTCAGCTTAGCTAATCTCTCGGCCATCTTTTTAGCGACGCCCTTAAGCTCTGTGATAGGAACAAGATCGAGTCTTTGCAAACGGTTAACACTCAAACACTGTAAATTTATACATATATTATCAGAGATATCGGTTTACGCAAATCTGCGCGTATGAGTGTCGCGATAACAGTGAAAATAACGCAAAAAAAAGCCTAACTTGCAGATTGCACGTTAGGCCTATTTATTTCAGCATTTGCTGGAAGGGCGAATTATATGGCTTGTAATACTATGTAGCCGATATAGGCGAAGTAACCAGCAATTAATAAGCCTGCTTCGCGGCGCCCAATACGTAAACCTGTGTAGGCAAATGGCAGTAATAGCACGGCTAAGGCAATCATAGCAGCCCAATCCAGGTTACTAATTTCACTGCCGATAATAGGGTGAATAAGCGCTGTCACACCTAGAATACCGAGTACGTTGAAGATATTAGAGCCAACAACGTTACCAATGGCGATATCACTCTGGCCTTTAAGTGCTGCCACGATTGAGGTGACAAGCTCAGGCATACTGGTACCAATAGCAACGATAGTTAAGCCGATAATCACTTCGCTGATACCAAACGACTTAGCCATAGCCACCGCGCCATCAACGAATAAAATACCGCCGCCAACAAGCATGCTGATACCGATAACAATAAACAGTACTGACAACATTGGATTTTGCTTGGTATCTTCAACGTCATCAGCAGTTTGTTTTTCAGCCGTGAAATAGCTAAAAGTTAAATAAGCGACAAGTAACGCAAATAAAATTGCGCCGTCCCAGAAGCTTAAACCGCCATCGAGTAATAGGCTCCAAAATAATAGCGAGGCGCCAATCATGATAGGAATATCACGGCGCACCATTTGAGACTCAATCTTAATGGGACGAATAAGCGCTGTAATACCTAAAATAAGACCGATGTTAGCGATGTTTGAGCCAATGACATTACCCAATGCAATGCCACTGTTGCCCGCAATAGCTGACTTTACACTTACAGCAAGTTCAGGCGCACTAGTACCAAAAGCTACAATAGTGAGACCGATAATAAGTGGTGTAAGTCCTAATCTGAGTGCAATTTGGCTTGCACCTCGAACTAAGGCTTCAGCGCCTATTGTTAGAATTAAAAAGCCGCCGAGTATCGACAATAAAATAAACATGGTTAACTCTATAATTTGGGTTTCTTTGAAAGGATGGCAAGAATAGTTTCTTTCAAAAATTGCGCAATCAAAAACTGCTTCTTACTCATTAAATTTAGTTAATTGCTGATTGTTTGTCACAAAAACAAAACGACACACCTTAAAGTGTGTCGTTATGGGTTAATTGGACACCCTGAAAGATCTAGATTTCATCTTCCCAGCAGACTTTACCACCGCGTACACCATCTACTTTTTCACTAAATTTCTTTTCAAGTACATGGCGCTTTATTTTGAGTGTCGGTGTTAATACATCATTTTCAACATCCCAAGGTTCACTCACAATCACAATCGCATCAACAGTCTCATGTGATTCAAGATGGGGGTTAACAGAGTCGACGGTGGCTTTTAATGATGCTCTGACTTCTTCTCGAGGTTGCACATTGGCACCTTCTGAAAGTTGCACTAAAGCGACAGGATGAGGTAAGCCTGAGCCGATAACACAGATCATTTCAACATGTGGGTCTTGTGCCAGTTTGCGCTCGATAGGTACAGGCGCGACATATTTACCTTTCGAGGTTTTAAAGTTGTCTTTAACACGGCCTGTAATGCTGACATTGCCTTCATCATCAATGGTGCACAAGTCACCAGTGTGGAAGAAACCATCTTCATCGAAGCAATTAGCGCTCTCTTCTTCCTGTTTATAATAGCCCTGCATTAGGCCAGGACTCTTAACTAGCAGTTCACCGACATCGGAACACTTGGCTTCACAACCTTCAACTGCGCGACCAACAGAGCCGATTTTACGGGCATCGAATGGGTAGTTAATAATGGAATAGGCGCAGTTTTCTGTCATGCCCCAGGCCTCGCTGATATTGAGGCCAATTTTGTGGTACCACTCAACAAGTGATGGTGGGATGGGGGCAGAGCCTGAGCCGAGTAAATGGCAATGATCTAAACCTAATCCTTGATGGATTTTACGTTTAACGATGCTACTTAGGATGGGCACTTTAAGCAAAAAGTTAAGCTTACTGTAACCAATTTTGTCGATAATGTTCTTTTGAAATAGGCTCCACAGGCGCGGTACCGAGAAGAATACCGTTGGCCTGGCGCGTTGCACGTCGGCCACAAAGCTATCTAGGCTCTCGACAAAGGCAACGCTGCTGCCAGAATAAAAAGATGAGCCTTCAATGGCAACACGCTCGGTAATGTGCGCCAGTGGTAGATAAGATAGCAATCTATCTTCAACACCGGTTTTAAGATCGCGCACAACTGCGGTGCAGGTCCAGGTGTAGCTAGCGAAGTTTTGAATCGCACCTTTAGGCTTACCGGTTGAGCCAGAAGTGTAGATAATGGTCATCACTTGCTCGGCTGTAGGCAAAGGCGCATCAATTAATGGCTGACCTAAGGTAAGCATTTTATCCCAATGGTACTGCGAGGGCATGGTGTCGTACGGCATGGCAATACGCAGAATATCGCCACCAACGCCCGCTTCTTGGTCGGCCCAATAATCTAGCTTACCGATAAAAATTGCTTTGGCTTCACTGTGCTCAAGGGTGTAGCGAATAGTGTCGGCATTCGCCGTGGGGTAAATTGGTACACTGATATAGCCGCCGTGCATTAGGGCAAGATCGGTAATAAACCATTCGGCACAGTTTTTAGAGAGAACAGCGACTTTATCGCCTGGGTTTAGGCCTAAATGTCTAAGGGCACCGGCGATTTGCTGCATCTTGGTTTGCACATCGCGCCAGGTAAACGTCTTGTATTGACCGTCAATAGGCTGCTTTAGATAAACCTGGTCGCCTTGTTTTTCAACCCAATGTTCAAGCATCTCAATTGGGGTTTTCATAGAAGATTCCATCGCATTTCCATATTGATAATTGTTGATTCCAATTCAACCTGTTGCAGTGTTTTTTGTTTTAATCGTTCGTTTAACAGGCTGCTGCAATATTGAGTATGGCGAAAAATGTGATCTAAGACAAACTTTTTCAAACGGGTGTTACAATTTTGTTGTGGTGGGTTGAGAGTGTTATTTGTAGCGGGTGATTTGAACGTGCGGGTGATTGAGTTGTTAGGGATGCAAAATATCAGCACTTAATATTGATTGGTCTAAGTGCTGCTAATTTTGGTTGAGCCCGAGCTTTAACTTTAGCCTTATGCTTAGTTTTAGTCTGAAGGGGCGCGCATTTTTTGCCACCATTCCTCATCCGCGACAATCTGGCCATCTTCATCTATGGCAGGGTAAGGCAGTTTCTTACGGCGGCAGGCTTTGGCATAAATTGGGTGGCCTTCTTCAAATAGCTTTATTTGACAGTAAGCATCATCAAGTTTGCGTGTACCGTACATACCTGCAGCTGTGCGTTGACGCTGGGCTTCATACATAATAAGCGCTGCAGCTACTGACACATTGAGCGATTGCACCATGCCTATCATAGGGATAATGATATGTTGATCGGCGCTAGCGATGCCTTCAGGGCTCACGCCATCACGTTCATTACCCAAAATGATTGCGGTTGGGCGGGTATAATCAATGTCTCTAAAATCGACGGCCGTATCAGAAAAGGTGGTCGCCAGAATTTGCATCTCTTTACCACGAAAATCATCGACTGCTTGCGCCATACTTTGGTGCACTCGGGTCTTAACCCATTGTTGGCTACCCGATGCGGTATTGCCCGATACGCGCATTTCAAGTTCAGACCACACGGCATGCACTTCATGAATACCCGCAGCGTCTGCGGTACGCAAAACGGCGGCAATGTTATTGCCTTTGTGTACGGTATCTAAGCATACGGTCAAATCAGGTTGGCGGTTATCAAGCATCTGGTTTATGCGGGCGAAACGTTCAGGACTCATGATGGGCTTCTGTAAAATGCTGTTGGCGATGATAGTTAGCGTTAAATCATAAAAGGGCGCCGTAGCGCCCATTTGGAAGAGTAATAGAAGATTAGATCTCCATGACTCCATCCATTTCAACAAGTGAATCTTTCGGTAATTGCTTAACACCGATTGCGGCACGTGCTGGGTAAGGTTGCTCAAAGTAGCGACCCATAATTTCGTTTACAGTGGCAAAGTTGCTCAAGTCTGTCATAAAGATATTTAGCTTCACGATATCATTGAGCGAACCACCGGCAGCCTCGCAAACAGCAATTAGGTTGTCAAATACTTGAACAACTTGCGCTTCAAACTCACTGCTAACAATTTGCATTGTCTCAGGATTTAGTGGGATCTGGCCTGATAAATAAACCGTGCTACCAACTTTAACTGCTTGAGAGTAAGTGCCAATTGCTTGAGGCGCTTTGTCGGTTGCTATGATGATCTTCTCTGCCATGATCTGTCCTTGTCTTTATTGAGTGCGATGCAGCGTTAATTAACGGTTTCGAGATGTACGTAATACTTCTGGAAGTACTCTAATTCTACGCATAACGTTAGCTAAATGAATACGGTCACGCACAGAAATACGTAAGTTGATGAGGAAAACACGCCCATCACGCTCTTCTGTGGTTAAGTGATGAATATTTGAGCCTTCGGCAGCAACAATCGAAGTGATCTTAGCTAACGCACCTTGGTGGTTAACGATTTCTACACGCAAGTTAGCCTGGTATTCAACACCATCGGCGCTATCCCACTGCACAGGAATGTACTTATCAGGTTCACCTTGATAACCACGAATGTTAGCGCAGCTTTCCATATGAACCACAAGGCCTTTGCCTGGGCTCACGTGGGCAATAACCGCATCACCCGGAATGGGGCGACAACAATTTGCAAACGTGACCAACATGCCATCAGCACCACGAATAGGCATGGTGTGAGCTTCTTTTTGCTCTTCGGTATCAACTCGGTCGCCGCGAAGACGCTGAGCGATAACAATGCTCATGGCATTACCTAACCCAATATCGGCTAGCAATGCATCGAGTGTGTCATGCTTGGTATCTTTAACGACTTTTTCAATTTGCTCTGCTGATAAGCTATCGAGCTTAGTTTCACCTAGCGCATGATTGAGTAAGCGCTTGCCCAGTAAAATAGCATCGTCTTCTTTTAAGCTTTTCAGTAATTGACGGATTTTAGCGCGTGCTTTACCGGTAACCACAAAGTTAAGCCAGGCCGCATTCGGGCGTGCGCCGTTAGCGGTAATTATCTCAACAGTTTGACCGGAGATAAGTGGCTGACTTAATGGGTAAGCCTGGCGGTTTACTTTAGCACCGACACAGGTATTACCTACGTCAGTGTGAACTTCGTAAGCAAAATCGACCGGTGTTGCGCCCACTGGAAGCTCTAAAATACGGCCTTCAGGGGTAAAGACATAAATCTCTTCAGGAAAGAGTTCTGTTTTAAAGTTCTCAACAAATTCAAACGAGGTGCTGGCGCTTTGCTGCAGTTCTAGCAAGCTTTGCATCCACTTACGGGCACGCACTTGAGTGGTCGTGCCTTGCTCTGCTGAACTGCCTTTCTTATACAGCCAGTGAGCCGCGACCCCTTTATCAGCCATTTGGTCCATATCTTCGGTACGAATTTGGATCTCAACTGGCACGCCGTGAGGACCAAAAAGTGAAGTATGTAGCGACTGATAGCCGTTAGCTTTAGGGATAGCGATATAATCTTTGAAGCGGCCAGGATGCGGCTTATAAAGGCCATGCATGGCACCCATCACGCGATAACACGTATCGATTGAGTCTACGATGACTCTAAAGGCATAGATATCCATGACTTCTTGGAATTGCAGCTCTTTATTGCTCATCTTGTTATAGATGGAATAAAGATTTTTTTCGCGACCTTTTACCGCACCTTCAAGACCTGTGTCTTCGAGGCGAGTTTCGATTGCAGCTTCGATACTTTGAATAAGCTCTTTACGGTTACCGCGAGCGGCTTTCACCACCTCTTTGAGTACACGATATCGCATTGGATAGTAGGCTTGGAAACCTAAATCTTCTAACTCACTCTTAATATTATGAATACCAAGACGGTTAGCGATAGGAGCGTAAATTTCGAGAGTTTCTCGGGCAATGCGACGGCGCTTATCAGGCCGTAGTGCACCTAAGGTGCGCATATTGTGGGTTCTATCGGCAAGCTTGATTAAGATGACTCGAATATCTTGGGTCATCGCCATCATCATTTTGCGGAAGTTTTCAGCCTGGGCTTCTTTCTTATCGCGAAACTTTAGCTTATCTAGCTTAGAGACGCCTTCAACCAATTCGGCAATCGACTCACTGAATAGTTCAGCCAGTTCTTCTTTGGTTACCGGGGTGTCTTCGATAGTGTCGTGCAAGAGGGCAGCCATAAGCGTCTCATGATCGAGACGCATATCGGCCAGGATGCGGGCAACCGCAACCGGGTGGGTAATATAAGGTTCGCCACTCGTGCGCATCTGACCTTCATGGGCATCACGCGCCACCTGATAGGCCTGCTTGAGTAATTCTACCTGCTCAGGTTCTAAATAACCTGACGCAGACTCCTTGAGACCTTCAAACAGATACAAGTGACTCTACTCCTTATATGACGTTGTTGCGGCCTTCAGCGATGGCAGCAACAGCAGCAATTTCAGCTGCTTCACGTTCACGAACTGTTTGGCGCTCATCGGCATCCAAAGTATCAGCTGTGACTAAACCTAGCTCGATTTCGCGCAGGGCGATAACCGTTGGCTTGTCGTTCTCTTCATCAACCATAGGGTCTTTACCCTGCACAGCGATTTGGCGAGCACGACGCGCTGCAACCAGAATCATATCAAAACGGTTGCCGATTTGGTTTACGGCATCTTCTACAGTTACGCGAGCCATGTTTGGAAACTCCAGTGTTTAATCGATTGAAAAAATGACGCAAAATTGTACATGATGACAGTTAGTCTGCCAACAGATCTTTAATCATACCATTTTGCGTATGAATTTGGCTAGCAGAGGTTAGTCTTTGACTGCGAATGATCGCTAAAAGATCGGCCAATGCTTTATCGAAATCGTCATTGACTAAAACGAAGTCGTATTCATTGTAGTGTGACATCTCTGAAACTGCTTGTGCCATACGGCCTGCAATCACTTCTTCACTGTCTTGTCCACGGCCAGTTAGGCGACGCTCTAGCTCAGTTTTTGACGGTGGTAGAATAAAAATACCAATAGATTCAGGCATCAGTTGTTTAACTTGCTGAGCCCCCTGCCAGTCGATATCGAGAAATACATCAATACCTTGCGCGAGTGTCTGCTCAATCGTGACACGAGAGGTGCCATAATAGTTGCCGAACACTTCAGCCCACTCAAAAAAAGCGCCATCGGCAATTAAGTCCTTGAACTCATCTTGATTGACGAAATGATAGTGCTGACCGTTCTCTTCACCAGGACGAGGTTGTCTTGTGGTGTGCGAAACTGAAACTTGCATATCTACAGGCTGGTCTCGTAACAGGGCTGAAATAAGCGATGATTTACCTGCGCCGCTTGGCGCCGAGACGATAAATAGGTTTCCGCGAGCGGTCATGAGCTGCATATCCGATGTTGGCACTATTGGAGCTAGGTTAGCCCAAATAGGTCGAGTAAAAGATTAAGCGAGCCATTATACAGCCTAGGGTGATATTTACGCTAGTCGCAGATGCATGAATTAGTATGGTAATTGATATTCTGCTCATGGTGAGTTGACGGCTTTATTATTGGCACAAATTGACAATATTGCCCGAAAACACTGACATTGAGAGCTAAATTGGGTAGGCTACTTCATTACGTTTTATGCTTTCGCCTGGGCATAGAAATAGGGTGTGCTGTAACTACATAAATTGTGGAGCAGCCGAATTAAAGAATATTGTTAAGGTCGGTACCAATATGCAGCTTAAGTCGTTTTTTTGTGTCAATGGTTTAGATAATGGTCAGCGTTTTGCTGCAATTAGTGGTCTGATTTACTTCATTTTATTGCTAGCGGTTGTGGTTTTTAGTCCTTCGCTGGCTTTGTACTTTGTCGGGCTATTACTTACGCCGGTATTAGCATTTACGAGCATACGTAGATTACGAGACTGCGCTAAGCCACAACAGTTTACGCTGTTAACGTTAGTGCCGTTTTGGCTTGTGTTGCTCACCTTGGTGCATATTCACAGCATGATGCTATTGCTGTCGCTACTAGTTGCAGCAGGCCTTGCTATTGGTTACTTAGCGGTATTACCTGCCGTTTCAAGAGTCGATTATGTGCAAGGCTATTCGGGGCCTGTGGATATGACGAGCAACAAAAGCTCAGCCCGAATGGCAGGTAGCCGCGTTCGAGTTGAGCCCACTCTAGGTGGTGCTGAGACAGCAGAGGCGATAGCGGTTAGTCATACCGAGGAGGTATATCCCCGCGCTGAAGTGCAGCAAGGCCCAGAAACTGTCAGAGACGATGTGCAGCGTTCTCGCAGAAGTAAAAAGCAAGTAACGTTTAATTTGGCGCAGCTGCAAGGCCTATTGCAAACCAATAAAAAGTTAGTCTTTATTGCTGCAGGCTCTGTAGTGGGGCTGATGCTAATAGTGAGCCTAGTGTCACTCATTCCTGTATCAGAGGCTGACAGTGAAAGTGCTAGCGATAGCGATAGCAGCTCGCAAGTGGTTGATGACACGGCTGGGCTCGCGCCAGTTAATCGTATTTCGACATCGATGCCAGATGGATTTAGCTTAGCGCTCGAAGAGGATGTATTGATTATACGCTGGCTGGGTGAAACGGGGGCTGCGAGTAACTTGTGGTCTCTAGCTACTGCTAAAGGTGATAAAACATGTTCACGACTGCGTTTTAATAATGGTACCGAATATAGGCCATTAGTTGTCGATTTACTGGCAGATACTGGCACTGAAGCACGATTTTCGCCACTTGATACCGAAGCGATTATTGTTGATATGGCAAGGCGCGGTAATGTCAGCCTGTGTGGTTATAACTTTAGTTTAAAGGGCAGCCAAGCAGCATTGGGCAAGGTCGCCGCTTTCCGTACTTATTTATAACTCTTATTATAAGCTTGGATCTGCATAGGTATTTAAGGCAATAGCGCTGGAAATTAAGCTATAGACTCATTAAACTGCTCCGCCTTATCACACGGCGGCACTTTAATCGTTTGAGAGCGCTGTTGTTTAGAGTGCGCTGTTGTTTAAGTGTCATTGTTTGAGAGAGTGACATTGTTTAAGAGAGTGACATTGTTTGAGAGAGAGAAATGGGTAATAACAAGCAGGATTTAACCTTAGTGATCCTTGCCGCAGGGTTAGGCAGCCGCTTTGGTGGTGACAAGCAGTTAGCGCAGCTTGGACCAAAGGGTGAAACCATGTTGGAGCTATCGTTACTAAGCGCTTATAAAGCAGGCTTCACTCGTGCGGTATTGGTGATCCGTCCAGAGTTAGCCAGCATGCTAGATCAAGCCTTAGCGGGTAAGTTGAGTGATGATTTTACCTGCCAATACTGCGTTCAGTCGTTAGACGATTTACCTGTACAGGCACGTGAGTTTGCCGATGTTGCAAAGCGCCAGAAGCCTTGGGGTACAGCGCATGCGCTCTGGAGTGCAAGGAACCATGTCCATGGACCTATGGCTGTGATCAATGCTGATGATTTTTATGGCGACAGCGCTTTTAGCCTGCTTGCAGAAGGTTTATCCACTGTTAATGATGACTGGATGATGGTCGCTTACCCAATCGGCTTAACCCTCTCTGACAATGGCGGCGTTAACCGAGGTTTATGCCAGGTTGAGGCGGGTAAGCTTGTCGATGTGGCCGAATGGCTTGATATTCGCTGTGATACAGCGGGTTTAACTGGTACGTTAGACGGGCAACGTAAGACACTTGACGATGATGCCGTGGTTTCGATGACCTGCTGGGGCTTTAAGCCTGATATCTTTGATGTTATTGAGCAGCAGTTTAGCGCCTTTATTAAAGAGAATGGCCATCAGCCAAAAACGGAATGTTATCTTCCAACAGTGGTACAAGCACGTTTAGACCAGCAGCAAAACGGTGTGTCTAATCGGGTAGTTAATGTCCGTGTCGCTAAGGAATCTTGGTACGGGGTGACTTACCCTGAAGACGTGCAATGGGTAAGGCAGAAATTACAGCAAACTCTTTGCTCAAATTAGTTCTAAGCGCATTTAAGTAATCAATTTGCACGGAAAGTCTGGAGAAAAGCCCAGATAGCAAAAGAGATCTAAAAGAATAACTGGAGTGTTGGGTGATCGATTTTATAAGACAAAATATTTTGTCCCATTTTGGCATTGATGCAGAAAGTGCCAAAGTGTCTCCATTGGGGAATGGCCATATTAACCATACTTTTTTGGTGCGTGGCGTTGATAGCGAATTTGTACTGCAAAAAATTAATACCGAAGTCTTCAAAACGCCGTCTGCATTGGTGAACAATGCGGCTAAAATTAGTCAGCACTTAAAAATGAAAGTGGCTGCGGGCGAGTACCAATTAAAAGTGGTGTCACCTGAGCTAACTGCCAGCGATGAGCTTTGTGTCGATCTCGGTGAGAAAGGTTTCTGGCGTGCTATTAATTATCTACCATTTAGCCACAGCATCGATGTGGTTGGTAGCAGTGCGGATGCAGAAATGGCGGCTAAGGCATTTGGCCATTTCTCTAGTGCATTAACAGAACTTGATGCAGAGCAGATAGAAGATGTTATTGCTAATTTTCATCACCTGCCTGGGCGAATTGAATTACTCAAGCAGGCGATTAGCGCTGACAGTCATGGCCGGGTAAGTGAGTGTCAAACCTGGATTGATTTCGTATTGTCGCAGCAAGATCTGCTACACGAACTGGCACAAGTTGAAGCAACGCTTCCTCGTCGTATTTGCCATAACGACACCAAAATCAACAATATGCTGTTTGATAAGCGTGACATGACAAGCCTTGCCATTATTGATTTAGATACCTGTATGAAAGGCTATCTGATGTATGACTTTGGCGACATGGTGCGTACTTTCTGTAGTCCTGAAGAGGAAGATTCTACCGCGCTTGATAAAGTGCAGGTGAGGGAGTCTATCTTCGGAGCTATCTGTAAAGGCTATTTGAGTGAGCTAGGTGACGTACTTTCAGATGATGAACGCAAGAGCCTATGGCTAGGCGCTAGAGTGATGTGCTTGATGATCGGCGTGAGATTCTTAACCGATCATTTAAACGGTGATGTCTATTTTCAAATTCATCATGCAGGGCATAACGTAGAACGCGCAGCCAATCAGTTTACCTTGTACCAAAGCTTATTGAGCCAGCAAGACACGTTAAGCGCTTATCTTAATTAAGCCTTTTTAGTCGCGACAGCGTGATGTTCAATGCTAGCGGTTAGACATAGTTGTCGTTAGGAATAATAGTCGTTAGGAATAAGCCGAGTAGTTTGACCGATAGGTTGATACTGACTCGGCTTATTTATTTGTTGCACAGTAAAGTCATGTCTCAATGTTGGCTTGAGCAGATCATCAAACATCTCCACCTGCTGGTTCGCAGGATTTAACCACGCATCGAGCACCTCATCATTTTGCGGCAAAATCATCGGGCTAGCCTTGCTATGAAACGGCATAAGATCAGGATGGGGCGGATTGGTAATGATGGAGCATGATGTGGTTATTTCCCCTGTTTTAGGATGTTGCCACTCGCGAAACAAGCCACCAAATGCCATCGCCGAATTCTCGGCAATAAAGTCATGATAGTAAGTCTCTTTACCCCTTTTATCGGTTTCACCAAAACCGCTAGCGACAATCACACAGCGACTCTCTCTAAATGCGTTAAAGCCTGCGCTGTTGGGTGTATTTAACTTATCAAATCGAGTATTAAAAGAAGTGTAACGGCTGGGTTTAAAGCCCTCATAACAAGTTTCAAGCAGTAACCACCAAGTGGCGGTCTGTAAGCGGCGCTCGCCATCAATTTCACGCACGATACTAATGTCGTTGGTGGGTATCTTGAAGCGCCCAAACAGCATCTCCTCAGCGTTCTTTACCTGCAAGTCTTGCATCAGCGCTTGTACAAACATGTCATCAATAATATTGAGCCGACCACACATTAAGCTATCCAAAAATCTAATGTATCTAGGCTAGAGTATGTCTCTTGCTGATAAAAAACACTAGCAAAGCTACCAGATTAGCTAGCAACAAAGTGTGTAGTGGTAAGTGAGGTTATTAATGACTAAGGGGCATAAAAAAATGCCAGTAAGCTGTCACTTACTGGCATTGTTGTTTAGCGGATAAAGTTAACGCTATTAGTTCACGCGATACTAATTCACACGGTACTTGGCAATCAACTCTTCATCTAGCTCGATACCTAAACCTGGCTTATCACATACAGCTACATAGCCGTTGTCGAACTGCAGTTGGTTTTTCACTAAGCTGGTGAATAACGGGCTGCTGCTTTGAGAGAACTCCATCAAGGTGCCTTGCTCACAAGCGGCTAAGAAGTGCACTGAAGCATGCAACAAAATGCCGGTGCTGAAGCCATGCGGGATCAGCTGAGTACCGTTCATCTGCGCGATGTCGTAAATCTTCTTCATTTCAGTGATTCCACCACAACGGGTGATGTCTGGCTGAACGATATCGGCGTTAGACTTAGTGATGAACTCTTGGAACTCATAACGCGTCGTTAAAGACTCACCGCCAGCAATCTTTTGTGACACTTGGCGAGACAGCTTTTCATAGCTGATAAGACTATCTGCCAAAACCGGCTCTTCAATCCAGTTCAGGTTAAACTCTTCAAGACGTTTCGCCATCATGGCTGAATGACCACAAGTGTGCCACTTAGACGCTAAGTCAATCTGCACTTCCATCTCTGGACCTGCTGCTTCGCGCACTGCTTTAACAATCGCGTAGTCAGTGTCTGGGTCATCGCCCATCACGCCGCCGCCAAACTTAATGCTAGTAAAGCCCTGGTCTTTCAAGCCCTGCACAATCGCCACGTTGTCTTCAGGCTTATCAGCCGGAATAAAGGTACCGTAACAACGGATCTTCTCGCGGTATTTACCACCTAGAAGCGTGTGTACTGGTACGCCGTAGAACTGACCGGCGATATCCCACAGAGCAATATCGATGGCGCTAATAGCGTGGATGCCGGCACCGCGACGACCCATGTAGTTAGAACCCCAGTACATCTTGTTCCACAGACGCTCAATTTCTAGCGCGTTTTCACCGATCAACAGACGCTTTAGGCCGTTACAGTAGAAGTTAGTTTGTGGCGCTTCGATACAAGCTTGAACCACTAGTGGACTAGAGTCAGCTTCACCAATACCCACGATACCTTTATCTGTGTGCACTTTAACAATGACGGCGTCTTCGCCCCATTCACACTCGGCATCCATCGAAGGTACGCGTAGGTGGATGACTTCAATATCGGTAATTTTCAACATGATTTATTTCTCTGCAACGTCATCAAACTTGTGGTTTGACAGGAATTTCTTTAGGCCAAACATACACAGCATCAGTACGATTACAAATGGTGCCGCAGTTAGGGTTACCGCTGTTTTCAATGTATCCAGTGAAGCATTGATATACAGCATTGCTAGTGGTAATAGACTTAGCATCACACACCAGAACACGCGTAGACCACGAGTTGGATCTTGACCTTGCTTTAGGTTCTTGGTGCTTACTGCTGCTACGGTGAACGCGGTAGCATCTAAGTGAGAAGCTAGGAACAACATCATTAGCACGAAGTAGAATACCGACAAGATGGTACCAAATGGCAGGTTAGCAATTAGCTGAGCCACTGCGATGTCGCCATTAGCGCTGTTTAGTAGAGCGGGTGCATTCACTATGCCATCTACCATTGCATCAACTGAGTAGCCAGTTAGCGCGCCGAAGAAGAACCAACAACCACCACAACCACCCGCCATTAGACCTAAAACAACCTGGCGAATCGTACGACCTTTAGAAATACGGGTAACGAAAATTGCTACCGCTGGCGTGTAAGTGAACCAGTATAACCAGTAGAACACAGTCCAATCTTTGTTGAAGGTGCCGCCATTTGTCGCATCAGTAAATAGGCTCATCTCAACAAAGTTAGTTAGTGTCAGACCTAGCGAGTTAACAAAGAAATCAACGATAAAGCCTGTGTCGCCCAGTACTAGTACTATCACAGCAAACACAAAGCACATACCACAAGCAGCATGAGCGATTTTTTGTAGACCTTCAGCAATACCGATGTAAGAGCTTAGGGTAAAGGTCAGGGTGATCAGTGCCAGTAAAATAGCCTTGATCGCAAAGGTATTTTCCATGCCAAACAGCTCAGAGAAGCCGGTTGAAACCGTATTTACCGTCACTGTTGTCGTTAAGATTAGGCCGCCAAACGTCGCGAATAAGAAGATCAGATCCAGAGAACGTCCCATTACACGGCTAGCTGTGCTGTCTTCTTTCATGCCTAGAATAGACACCATAAGCGATGACAGGTTTAGGCCTTTAGCGCGGTTAACGTGGAAATGGTACGCCATAGTGATAGACGCTAGGCCATAGATAGCCCAAGGCGTAATACCCCAGTGGAACATCACGTAAGACAAGCTAGTACGCAGCGCTTCGTTGCTCTGGCCTTCAATGTTCAGACCAATACCGTTGTAGTAGTAAGCCCATTCCATGAACGCCCAGTACATGGTCGCTGAACCTAAACCGGCACAGATAAACATGAATAACCAGCTCATGTTGCTGTATTCAGGCTCGCCTTCGCCCAGTTTAATGGTGCCGTAGCGGCTTACCGCGATGTACAGCATGGTACACACAGCAGCAAAGGCAAACAGCTGGATGAAAGAACCAAAGGTATTGGTTAATGCAGCAAAAGCCGATTTACCAGCAGCTTGTACTTGATCTGGGTTAAAGATCAGCATCATGACGACAGCAAATACAACAGCCAAACTCACTGAGATCAGTAGTTTGTCGTTTTGAACTTTATCATTTTGAACGGGGGATTGCTGAGTAACAGTTTCATCTGTCACTGGTGCCGTTGTTAAATCAGTCACGACTACATCCTTACAAAAGTAATAGTGCGATTTACGTTATAGGGTAAACCGCACAGGGAATTTTTATTCGGGCGGATTTTGAGCGAAGAAGGCGCTGAGTGACAACAATAAAAGCTTATTCAGTCATTACAAAATGTAATAGTGGGAGATGGCTCACCAAGGGCGTTTTAATACTGTGATTGCTGAATCATTCGATAAATGTAGTTATATTTGGGGTGAGGTTGAGCTTGTGTGAGTACTGTTACTATCTTGTGTTGCTTAGCGTCCCTTAGTGTCGGCGGTATCGCCTTTTTAAAGCAGATAACCACATTTGCGGGTGGCGACATACACTGACTACTTGTAGGTAAAATGACTAATTACGTTTTGTTATTAGCAAAAGAGATATCTCTTAAAGTGGATGTTGCATCACATTTCATATAACTGGCCGCTATTTTAGGGCTCAATATCGATATTTGTGGATTGATAAATAGCAAAAAACAATTAGATTGTAGGATTGTCCGACAATCTAACGCTAAACAGAATGAAAAAAGCCATTCAGCTCGACCCAAGCGACAACGTCGCCACGCTACTCGTAGATGCCACTAAAGGCGATGAGATAGCCATTATCTCAACCAATAACCAAGTCATAGATGTTGTGACCTGCCTGCAAGCCATTACCTTTGGTAATAAAGTGGCGTTAACCGATATTGCCAACCTGCAGCTTATTACTAAAGCGAGTTACCCCGTTGGCGTAGCCATTATGGGCATACCTCGTGGTCAATTGGCACATGTGCAAAATGTGCGTAGCCAACGTCTAGACATTCCCGACAACATTATTCAAGAAATCATTAAACAGATGGGGATTGAGCAAGCATGATGAGCACATTTATGGGTTTTGGCCGCAGCGATGGCAGCGTGGGTATTCGTAATCATGTACTGATTATGGCAGTTGATGAATGTTGTGACGGCATCGCTCGCGCTATTGCCGACAGTATCGATAACGGTATTGTGGTCACTAACTACAACACCTGTATGTATGGTGGTAACGAAGAGATGATCAACACCATGATAAATACGGGCAATAATCCGAATGTGGCTGGTGTACTGGTACTCGCGATGGGCTGTGGCAGTATTGATCCTGAAATCGTGGCTGCGCCAATTCGCGCTAGCGGCCGCCCTGCTTTTTCATTGGTGTGCATCAAGCAGCAAGGCACGCGCTCAACCATTACTCAAGGTAAGACGTTAGCACAAGAGTTACAGCAAGCTGCTAATGCAGCGCCGCGAGTCGAAACGCCGATATCAGAGCTAGTTATCGGGGTTAAATGTGGTGGTTCAGATACCAGTTCAGGTATTGCCTCTAATCCAAGTGTTGGCCGTGCGGTAGACACCTTAGTTGATATCGGTGCAACCGCCATTGCCGGTGAATTGATTGAACTCGTTGGTTGTGAAGCGATTCTACGTCAGCGCGCAGTATCGCCAGAGGTCGCCGATAAACTAGAGCGCCTTATTCAGCAAGAAGAAGCGCGTTGGCATGTAGATGGCGCAGAAGTGGAAACCATGAGTATTGGTAACAGTGTGGGCGGCTTAACCACACTAGAAGAAAAGTCTTTTGGTGCGCTGAGTAAAACCGGTACACGCCCAATCCAAGATGTATTGCAGATTAATCACCTCGTACATGAAAAACCAACCACGCCAGGTTTTTATCTATCGGAAGCCACGCACCTATGTGGCAGCGCGGGAATGCACTTTGCTGCACTGGGCGCGCATCTGATTTTATGGACAACCGGCGGCGCAGGCTTTAATAATCCTATCGTGCCAGTGATCCGTGTGAGCGGTAACCAATATTTGCTAAATGAAGATATAGATATTGACGCATCTGGTATCATGCGCGCCGAAGAAGGTGTAGAAAGTGTTGCTGAGCGCATCGTTGCCAAAGTTGGCACTGTCGCTCAAGGCCAGCAGACCAATATTGAAGAGATTGGTTATAGCTATTGTAGCCTGTACCAGAAAGACCAACGTTTAGAGACGGTGTTACGCTTTAAGCCAAGCTGCTAAGCTTTTTCAAAGTAAAGCCGCTAAGCATAAGCCGCTAATCAAGCAACGCCCTTATACTCATGTTTGTATAGGGGCATACTATCGCAGGATGTTATGAATACAACTCAAGCTAGTTCAAGTGCCCGTTTACCGCAGTTATCTTGGTTTATGGCATTTAAAGCGGTGGCAGATAAACAAAGCTTTACCGAGGCTAGCCGTGAGCTATGCCTGACTCAGTCAGCCATTAGCCAGCAAGTTGCCAAGCTTGAAGCGGTGCTGCGTACAAAGCTGTTTTATCGCGGCGGCAGACAAGTGCAGTTAACCGAAGATGGTCAGCGATTACTGTTACAGGTCAATCAGCCGATCCAGGAGTTAATGGGCGTAGTTGATGGCTTTCATAATAATGCTGAGCATTACACTTTACATATTGAGATGGAACCGGTTTTTAGTCGACAGGTTGTCAGCAAATTATTACCTAAGTTTTTAGCTCAGTACCCTACGTTATTGGTCGGGCAGATGCTGACGACTAATCATTTTGATTTTTTACCGCAAACTGAATTGGCGATAAAGTGGGGCGATGGTGACTGGGAAGGCTTTGATTCGCAGTTTTTGTGTAGTCTTGATTATGTACCCGTTTGCTCGCCTGAATACCTCAAGCGTAAACCTTTGACGGTGCCTGCAGACTTAGCTGATGCCAACATTATTCATGACCGCGATAACTTCGATTGGAAGTACTGGCTAAATTATTATCCAGTCGCTCGACTAGAGCTACAAAAGTGCCATTATGCCAGTGAAAGCCAGGTAGTCATGTCGCTAGCAATGAGTGGCTTAGGCGTAGCCGTTTGTGCCTATCAGCAGATCCAAGAGGAGTTAGCTGATGGTCGCTTAGTGATGCCATTTCCAGAGCTAAAAGTGCGTCATCAGCGCGCTTACTATATTTTAACCCGCAAGAATAAGTCGTTATCGCCACAAGCTCATAGTTTTATGCAGTTTGTCCGAGAAGCTATGCTGAGCTAAAAAGTTGAGCTAAAAAGTTGAGCTAAAAAGTTGAGCTCAAAAGTTGAGCTCAAAAGTTGAGCTCAAAAGTTGAGCTCAAAAGTAGATCTATAAAGTTGAGCTATAAAGTTGAGCTAAAAGTTAATCTAAATAGTTGAGTCATCAGTAAACGATATGAAAATCACGAAAGAAAGTTTGGAGTCTCAAGCCACCCGTTATTTGCGCACGCATATATTGGAGGGTCACATCAAGTTAGGCGAAAAGCTGGTGGAAAGCGCATTAGCCAAGCAGCTAGAGTTATCGCGTAGCACAGTGCGTATGGCGCTGAACTCGTTAGTCAATGAAGGCTTAGTCATTCAAAAGCCTTACTCAGGCTGGCAAGTGGTTGAGATTAACCAGCAAGACTTGTGGGAGTTATACCATTTACGGGTTGCGTTAGAAGGCGAAGCCGCGGCCATGGCTGCTAAATGGGCCAGCAGTGATGATAAAGCGCGCTTAGCGGATTTTTTCCAAGAGTACCAACTACTTTGCTTGCAACACAGCACTGATACTCGCCGCATCAGCGAAATGGATTGGCAATTACACCAGCTGATTATTGAGATCTGCGGCAGTGAACGCATGAAGAATCAATATAAGCAGATCTTATATCCACTGCAGGCGTACATTGCGCTGACGCACCAAGATTATGACCTGTCAGACAGTGCGTCTAGCCATCAGGCATTGGTACAAGCGATTTGCGCCGGCGACGCCGAAACCGCAGTCCAGCAAGCCAGAGCCAATATCACCCCAATGACGCGTGGTGATGATTTAGTGAAAAGCGATTGATTATCAAAAGATTTTGTTAACGTCCAGACTCTTTCACTCTATAGCGTGTCAATCAGGTTTTAACGGTTGTCGCGTGTAAAGCAAACAGGCCCATATGACATTACGCCATATGGGCCTGTTTGCTAATTAGCGTATGAAAATAGGCTGATTAAACAAGACTCATAAACAAACCGGCAATGGTTGCAGCCATTAGGTTTGAAAGCACGCCTGCAAGCAGTGCTTTTAAGCCTAGTGATGCAATTTCAGAGCGACGCTCTGGCACTAAGCCACCAATACCGGCAATCGCAATCGCTACCGTACCTAAGTTAGCAAAACCACACAGTGCAAACGATAGAATCACTTGGGTGCGCTCAGACATAGGCATGCCTGTTGCTGCAACAATCGCATCACCGCTTAGGTATGGGGCTAAGTTGATATAAGCAAAGAACTCGTTAATCACAATTTTCTGGCCGATGAACGAGCCCGCCAATAGCGCTTCATCCCACGCCACACCCATCAACCAAGCAACAGGGGCAAACAGGTAGCCTAAAATCAGCTGCAAGCTTAGGCCGTCAAAACCAAACCAATTACCAATGCCACCTAGCATGCCATTCATTAGCGCCACTAAGCTGACAAAGGCAAACAGCATTGCGCCCACAGCCATGGCTAACGACAGGCCATTCATAGTGCCAGTGGTCGCAGCATCAATAATGTTGGCTGGTGGATTTTCTTCTACAACGGTTAGGTCTTGGTCGTTTACTTTCTCGGTTTGCGGGATTAATAACTTAGCAAACAGTAAGCCCCCCGGCGCCGCCATAAACGAAGCCGCTAACAGATATTCCATCTTAATCCCAAGCTGGGCATAACCCGCTAGCATGGTGCCGGCAATCGACGCCAAACCACCGCACATTACTGCAAACAGCTCGGCGCGGCTCATCTTAGGAATATAAGGCTTAATTAGCAGTGGCGCTTCAGTGACACCTAGGAAGATGTTAGCACTGGCAGACATAGATTCCGCTTTGCTGGTATTAAGGATTTTTTGCAGTGCACCGCCCACAATGCGAACCACCCACTGCATAATGCCGAGATAGTACAGCACCGCCGAAATTGCCGAGAAAAACACGATAATAGGCAATACTTTAAAGGCGATAACGAAGCCGCCTGGGCCAAACAGTTCATACATTTTATCGCTAACAAGGCCGCCAAACATAAACGACATGCCTTCGTTGCTGTAGCCAATCACGGTTGAAACCGCTTCTGCCATATTAAAGATAACGGCTTGGCCGAACGATGAATAGATGACAAACGCACCCATAATTAACTGCAGGAAAAATGCCAAACCAACCGTGCGGTAGTTAATGGCTTTACGATTTTCAGACGCCAGAAAAGCCACTGAAAGTAGGGCAATGATGCCAACAATACTGATTAAAATTTGCATTTGTTTTGTCTATTACTCTCTAAGTTAAAGAAAGGGATTAGCTAACGCTCAGGCTCATATTTGCGCGATTGAGCGTTAAATTACCGTTTTAAAAGCGAGCGAAAGCATGCGGGAATACCATTGTTATTCCCGTCACTCATCTTGTTGATTAGATGCTTTTTTTAAACTGGCTTTAAAAGGTCTTAATTAATGCCTTGATGACATCAAGCACATAAACCTGACAATCAATCGCCGTTTGCGGCTCAAAGTCTTGCTTATGTTGGTCGGTATTAGACAGCACGCGAATACTCATAAAAGGTAGCTTGTAGGCTTCGGCAACTTGCGCAGCCGCTGAGGTTTCCATCTCTTCAACTGAGGTGCCCATGGTCTCGTGGAACCAGTTAATACGGTCAACTTCGCGGTTCCATTCGTCACAGCTACCAATTCTACCCAGTACCACTTTACCTTGGGTGTAGCTGCTTGCTTGCGAAAGGGCGATTTCAACTAGCGCTGGGTCGGCTTTAAAATGATTGTGTTCAACCACAACGCCGTTTTCACGCAGGTACATTGGCATATCGAAGTTCTGCCACGTGGTAGGGTGTATGCCTTGGCCTTTTTCAACGAACTCGATTTTGTAAGCGCCCATATTAAAGCTGGTTGCACCAATCACGATGTCAGAGCGAAACAGCTTAGGATCGTGGCCACCAGAGGTGCCCTGATTGATGATAACTTTTGGCTGGTAGTGCGCAATGCCCAAAGTGGTAGATGCGGCAGCGTTAGCCAAACCAATCTCGGTACGCGACACCACAACTGGGTAGCCATCTAATAGACCTTGCCAGAACGTCCACGCACCATATGTCTTTTGTTTTACATCGTTTAGAGCGGCAACAAGCGTCTCGACTTCAACGTCCATCGCGCCTTGAACTAAGATAGGATTTAGCATTTTTGAGGGTAACTTTTCATTGTGTGGCTGTTCAGAGTTTACGTGTTCAGGGTCTAACTTTTCAGCTTTTGGCTGCTCGCAAGTTGGCATGACAAATAACTTCAAATGGAAAGTGCGCAGATGGTAGCAATGGGATTTAGGCTAAACAACGAAATGAAAAGTAAAATACTTGTTGCGGTTTAGCTGGCCTATAAAACGCACAATTTCTGGCTTGAGTAGCTAATTTCTTGGTGTTGTAACCACTTATTTTGTAAGGATATTTCAAAAGGTGTTTATTTGTTGAACGTGCCGCGTTTGGCAATGACTTTAAATTAGAAAACAGTGTTTAAGAAAACAGGCTAGTTAGTGGGGGCGGTTGAGGTTGCTTAAATGAGCGAGTGGCGTAAAGCCACTCGTTTGGTGATGTCGAAATAGGCTGGTGGTGTGTTTAGCAAAGCTACCTATCAGCCAACAGCTAGCTTAGCTGTGTCATGCCACATATATGCTGGCATCGGTTGCTTTAGCTTCCATGTAATATCCATTGGCTGAGAGCCTGCATACTTAACAAATTCCACTGGGCCAAAATTGACAAAACCCATGGTTTTTCCGTATTCATCTTTAGCTTGTTCTCTAACAAACAAGATGAATGTCTTGTTGTTTTCTCTCTGCGTTATATAGCCTAAACCTCTACCAGAGTTTGGCTTGGCGCTGTTTTGAGTTTGCCAATGAAATAGTGTGGGGCTAATCGCATAGTCATGGTACATGGTCGTTGCTGAAAACTGCTTTTCGCATTTATCCAAGGTAACAAACAGCAGTTCGGTATTAGCATCTGCAATATTGAGCACACCTTCTCTACTCGATGATTTCTTATCAAATGTACTATCGCCAAATGCAACCAATATATGTTCTTTGGGGTAACGTACATGCATCTTCAATGGCGAGTTATCCACTACGGTGTTGTTAACAGCCGACATCTTAAATTCTTGTGTGGCTAAGCGTTCTATAAGAAGTGAAATAACCTCACTAAATTCGTCTTGCAGTTTCTTATGTCTTAGCGCAAGCAAACTCTGCTCAATGGTATCAAATCCGGCTTGTTTACCCGTTTTGTCCCAAAAGTCATAATGGCACATGGTTGAGAAAAGCAGATTGTGTTGTGCAGCAGTAGACCCAATACAAGCTTGGGTTGGTAGTGAAAAATCACTTTCACACAAGGCTTTGATGAACAGTAAATAAGAGATCGAAGTACAACTTAATAAACGATTGTTGATTGCGCGATAGTAAGAGGCGTAAAGGTCTAGCTCGCCCTGTTGTATCTCTTTCCCATAAGTTGTCGTCACGAGTGCTTGCCAACCACCAAACTTACCTACTTTTACTTTATAAAGGTCCTCTAATGACAAGTCAGGATAGATATGAAGAAAGTTCGCTAGTGTGAGAGGTAAATCTGTCACATTTGGGTAGTTTGAAATTAAGCCAAGCAGCCTGTTTTTGTTTAAGGTTGCTAGCGATATGTTCTTTAAGATCATTTGCTGTGTTTTTTCTTGCAGCTCTATTCGACATCCTAAAGGTAAATGTGGAAATCCCTGTTTGATTTCTTTTGAAACAGACTGGTTTGTTTTGCCGATAAGCGCTCTAAATTTATGGGAAAAATCATACTCAGGGCGAGAGTTACCAACAAAATCAATGACAGTGCAGCATTCTTTATCTTTAGTCAGTCTTAACCCGCGGCCTAACTGCTGAAGAAATATAGTCAGGCTTTCTGTTGGTCTTAAAAACAGTAATGTATCCAGCTCTGGAATATCGACACCTTCGTTGAATATATCAACCACAAACAAAACGTTAATTTCTTTCGATTTTAAACGTTGCAGCTGAATGTCTCGTTCTTTTGAATTGTCACTCGTAAGTACGTCGCAAGGAATATTGCTTAAAGTGAACTTTTGCGCCATGAAGTTAGCGTGATCTTTGCTTACGCAAAACGCCAATGCGCGCATCTGCGATATGTCTGTGACAATTTCTTCTAAGCTTTGCAGTATTCGAAAGACCCTTTGGTCATTGTAAGTGTAGAGCTTGGTCAGTTCAGCGACATCGTAGCGGCCTTTAGCCCATGAAATATTTGTGAGATCGGTATTATCATCAACAGCGAAGTATTGGAACGGTGATAAATGACGTTGATTAATGGCTTCTGGTAATCTGATTTCAGCAGCAATGACATTGCAGAAATCTTTCAGAATATCAGCGCCATCATGGCGCTCTGGTGTGGCTGTTAAACCGAGTAGTATTTGTGGCTTAAAGTGTTGCAGAATCGCACGGTAACTGTTTGCAGCTATGTGATGGACTTCATCGACAACAATGTAATCAAAGTAATCTTCGGTTAATTGAATGGTCGCTAGTTGGTTGTTTAAGCTTTGGATTGATGCGAACAACTGATTAAACTTTTGAGGTTTATTTTGCCCAACGAGTAGCTCACCAAATTGGCTACTTTTTAAAACGCCGCGATATGCACTTCTCGCTTGCTTTAAAATTTCCTCTCTATGAGCTAGAAATAGGAACTTAGCTTCAGGGTTAGCTGCATAAAATTCAGCGAAATCAAACGCTGAAATGATGGTTTTACCTGTTCCAGTAGCTGCGACAACGAGGTTTCGATACCTCCCATGTAATTCACGTTCAACTTTTAGTTTGTCCAAGATGGCTCGCTGATGGGAGTGGGGTTTGATATCAAAATAAAAGCTTTGCGTGGATGTATCGTAGGTGCCTCTGGCTTCTTGCAACGCGTTAACTAAGCGCTCTTTGCTTTGGGTCTTACCATCAAAATATTCGAAATCAGGTGATTCCCAGTAGGTTTCAAATGTACTGAGAGATTTTTTAATAATATGTGGGATCTCTTGCGAGGTGATCTTTAAATTCCACTCTAAGCCACTGGTTAAAGCTGAGTGTGACAGGTTGGATGAACCGATATAACCAGTATGAAAGCTCGAGTTACGCATAAATAGATAGGACTTTGCGTGTAAGCGTTCTCTGTTGGTGTTGTAGCTCAGCTTTACTTCCGTATTTGGCAAAGATGCTAAGAATTCAACGGCCTTAGCGTCAGTCGCTCCCATATAGGAGGTAGTGATAACTTTTAACTGCTTACCACTGCGAGTAAATTCTTCTAGTTCTTTTTTAAAGATTCGGATCCCAGCCCATTTGATAAATGAGACTAGCCAATAGATCTTATCGGAGGATTGGATTTCACGTTTAATCTCAGTTTCAAGAGATACGCCTGCATTGTTCCCACAAAATAACTCGCTTTGAGTGAGTCCTGTTAGCGGCATGATGCCTTCAATATACTTTGGCAAATCTGACGATATGGGATTTTTCTTATCGAGCAATGCCGTCAGGATCTTGCCTTGGCTATCAATGAGATTTTCGGTAATCAGCTCACTATCGGCAATATTAGAACTAAGCCATTCGATGACTTTATTGGCTAAACCTATTTGCTCAAAAACGCGATCATTGCCATTAGGCACAGAGTCTATCGCTATTTCGATGATTCGAGTTAAAAAGCGAGAGAGCCAAGAGGCTGCTTCGCCATTTTCTAATGAACGTTCGCCAACATAGAAAGCTTTTCGATCTAATTTCTGTTCGACTAACTGAGTTATCAGTTGCTCATATATGCCGGTTTGATTCATGAAAAATGCTTTTATCATTTGAAGTTAGCTAAGAATAACCGAATTGATTAATAGAAATAAGTAGCGGCGATCAAACTTATCAACGGAATCATTCATACTGATTTTCAGACAACAAAAAGCCTAGCATTTAACTGGGATCTACTTATATTTTACTGCTTGTCTTTTACAACGATTTTCACAAGCTCAGAAGCAGTTACTCTACGTTCTGGATCTGTTTGTAGAGCTCTGGCTATCGATCCCTTAAAATATATTTACAACTATTAAGTTGTATTGATGGCTTAAAACATCAGATAAGTTGTTTATAGCTGGTTTTACAACTAATATGTTGTTTATATGTGTGTGTACAACTTTTCTATTGTTTGAGGTTGGGTGTGATGACGATTGAGCAAATTTCCAAACTACTTTCATCTCGACGTAAACAGCTCCAGATGGAACAAAAAGATATGTATATGCGTATCGGTATGAAGCAGCAGCAATATCAGCGTATCGAAGCGGGTAGCGATATGAAGTTGTCTACTCTATTACGTGTGCTAGATGGCTTAAATATGGAATTATCTATTACCCCTAAGGGAAGCAATATTGATCAACCTAGGTTAGAAGTCGCTTCAAGTGATGCCAGTGTTGAATCGCTAGAAGATGATTCGGATGATTTAGGGTTTTGGTTTGGATCTGAGGATCAGAAATGAGCAAACAAACAGAGCAAGTAGAAGGATTGAAAATTCAGCTACACGGTGTCGATATTGGCGTTGTTGCTCATTATGCTGGCGGAAAGAACATACTTAGTTTTAACCCTGAATATATTGCAATGCCCAAGCATAAAAGACCAGTGCTTACACTTAGACAGCTTCAAGATCCTAATTATTTTTCTAAGCCTCAAATCCGCAGTGAAAAAATACCACCTGTATTATCTAATTTATTACCAGAAGGGATCTTAAGAGATATTGTGGCGAAAGCACTTCAATGTCACGTAAATAACGAGTTCTCGATTTTGGCCTATTTGGGGACTAATTTGCCTGGTGCATTGGTGGCGACGCCTATCAGGGCAGGTAAAATGCCAATTTGGGCATTAGAACAACGTTTAGTGACCGAACCACAGCAGATTAACGTTAAACATGCAGATACTAAATTCTCGCTTGCTGGTGTACAGATGAAATTCTCATCTTCTCATGTAGATGGTCGCTATCACATTGATCAGGAAATCTCTGAAGATATGTGGATTATTAAAACGCCTTCAACGGTGCATAAAGGTGTGTCTGTCAATGAATATACCTGTATGAAGTTAGCCGAAGCTGCAGGCGCAAAAATCCCAGATATACGCTTAATCAAACTCAATGAGTTAGAGGGATTACCAAATATCAGACTCCCCGATGAAACATACGCTTATGGTATAAAACGTTTTGATCGTACTCATGAAGGGCGAGTGCATACAGAAGACTTTGCTCAAATTTTTGGCCTATATCCTACAGATAAATATCAGAAAGTTAACTATGAACAATTAGGGCAGGTACTATTCCGTACAAGTAATGATCGCTTGGGTGATATACAGCAAATGGCGAGAAGATTACTGATTAATATACTGTTAGGTAATGGTGATGCTCACCTTAAGAATTGGACCATCATCTACCAAGATCAACGTTCTCCTCGTTTGTCACCGCTCTATGATGTGGTATTCACAGCTCCTTACATACAAGATGACAGCCTAGCTTTGAATATGGTCAAGTCAAAACAGTGGTATGAAATGACGTTGCAGCATTTTGAGAAATGGTCAAATACGGTAGGTGTTCCATGGGTTGCAATTAAACCACATCTTCTCGATACGATAGAGAAGGCTCGCTCTATGTGGCCAGAGATGCTCGAAGCACTGCCTATGCTAGATGAGCATAAAGACGCTTTGCAAGATCATTGGCAAACGTTATCATCAGACTTTCAGGTTCGTTAGTTTTATGTCGTTAAAATCAGGTTTTATCGACATGATTTACGAGTGCTGAGTGCATATGTCGATAGTATCGACATATGCTGAGCTGACATCCCATAAAGACAGACTAAAGACAAACAAAAGCCCAGCGGTAAACTGGGCTCTACTTATATTTTGCTGCTTGGCTTTTTAAGCGACTTCTATAAACGCAAAAAGCTTACTCTACGTTCTGGATCTGCTCACGCATCTGCTCGATAAGCACTTTAAGCTCTACTGCTGCTGCAGTCACATCTGCGCTGATTGACTTAGACGCTAGGGTGTTTGACTCACGGTTGAACTCTTGCATCATAAAGTCTAGACGGCGACCTTGTGCGCCACCTTTCTTAAGAATACGGCGAGTTTCTGCTACGTGGGCGTCAAGACGGTCCATCTCTTCGGCAACATCCATCTTTTGCGCGAGTAGTACCATCTCTTGCTCTAAACGAGCAGGGTCTAGTTCACCGGTGATTTCGGCTAAACGGTTAGTTAGCTTGTCACGCTGCCATTGCATAACTGTTGGCATGTGACCGCGGACAACGGCGACTTGCTCAACGATTTGGTCAAGACGGGTTTGCAGCATGGTGTTGATGGCATCACCTTCACGGCCACGGGCTTCGATAAATTGATCGATTGCCGAATCAAAAGCCACTAACAACTCTTTAGCTAAGGCATCCATGTCTTGCTCAGAGCCTGACATCACACCTGGCCAGCGCAGTACATCAACCACGTTAAGCTCGCCTTGGCCAGCTTCGTTTTTAACCCAGTTAGCGGCGTTGATAATTTGCTTGGCTAGATCTTGGTTAAGTTGTAGTTCGCTGTCGCTCTTTTCGTTTAGGTCATAGCGAAGGTTGACTTCGACTTTACCGCGGTTAAGGCGTTTACGTAGACGATCTCTAAGAACAGGCTCCAAGCTGCGGAAATGTTCTGGTAGGCGTAAATAGGTTTCTAAGTAACGCTGATTAACTGAACGGATTTCCCAAGAGGCGGTGCCCCAATCTGCTTTGTGCTCAATGCGAGCGTAGGCTGTCATGCTTTGGATCATGGATGATTTCCAGTGTAGTTCGTCTAAGTGAGTAGTGATTATATACTCAAATAAATTGCAGGTGCAGGTATTAGTGTTAATTTTACGCGTGCAAACTCGATGAGATTGGGTGTTCGCGAGCATTTTAGGCCGCGGTAAGTAATAGGCTTAGGCAATGTGATTGAGCTTAGGTTTTTTGGGTCTCTGTTTTATGATTCAGATAGCATAGTGGCTAACATGTCCCTATAATATGCAGCCAAATTACCCCAATGCCCTTATATACAGGAATTCATCATGCGCCCAAGCAACAGAACTCCAGCACAGTCTCGCCCTGTGACTATTACTCGTCAGTTTACTGCTCACGCCGAAGGTTCGGTTTTAGTTGAGTTCGGTGATACTAAAGTGCTGTGTACCGCTAGTTTTGAAGAAGGCGTACCGCGTTTCCTTAAAGGCCAAGGTCAAGGTTGGGTAACGGCTGAATATGGCATGTTGCCACGTTCAACGCATAGCCGTATGCAGCGCGAAGCCGCTCGCGGTAAGCAGTCTGGTCGTACTCAAGAAATTCAACGTCTAATTGGTCGTTCACTACGCGCTGCGGTAGACATGAAGCTACTAGGCGAAAACACCATTGTTATCGATTGTGATGTGATTCAAGCTGACGGTGGTACACGTACCGCTGCGATTACTGGCGCATGTGTTGCACTAGTTGACGCGCTTAACTGGGCTCGTGGTAAAGGTATCTTAAAGACTAACCCGCTTAAGTTCCTTATTGCTGCGGTAAGTGTTGGTATTTTTAAAGGCGAGCCAATCTGCGATTTAGAATATATCGAAGATAGCGCTGCTGAAACTGACATGAACGTGGTAATGACTGAAACTGGTAAGATCATCGAGATCCAGGGAACAGCTGAAGGTGAGCCATTTAGCCATGAAGAGCTATTAAGTTTACTTGATTTGGCTAAGCACGGTATTCGCGAAATCGTTGATATCCAGAAAGCGTCATTGAGCTAATCATCGTTTTTGTTATTAGGGCCCTTCGGGGTCCTTTTTGTAAGTAAAAAAATCAACTAATACTAAATACTACTAAATACTACTAAATAATACATAGAGTATTACCCCTACATTTTTAAGGAGAGATTGTGAAAGCCTATCAACGTGAGTTTATTGAATTTGCCCTAGAGCGTCAGGTACTTCGATTTGGCGAATTTACGTTAAAATCAGGCCGCACTAGCCCTTATTTCTTTAATGCGGGCCTGTTTAACACTGGCCGTGATTTAGCGCGTCTAGGTCGTTTCTACGCGGCGGCATTGGTTGATTCGGGTATTGAGTATGACTTGCTATTTGGCCCTGCCTACAAAGGTATTCCAATCGCAACCACGACTGCGGTAGCGCTGTGTGATCATCACGATATCGATATGCCTTACTGCTTTAACCGTAAAGAGAAGAAAGAGCACGGCGAAGGTGGCAGCTTAGTGGGTAGTGAGCTGCAAGGCCGCGTAATGCTAGTTGACGACGTGATTACTGCTGGTACGGCTATTCGTGAGTCTATGGAGATCATCCAGGCGCATAAGGCATCACTTGCGGGCGTACTGATTGCCCTTGACCGCCAAGAGAAGGGTAAGGGCGAGCTTTCTGCGATTCAAGAAGTTGAGCGCGACTTTGGCTGTGACATCGTGTCTATCATTAAGCTCGAAGACTTGATTAACTACCTGTCAGAAAACACGGGTATGGAAGCGCAGCTTGCATCAGTAAGCGCTTACCGCGACCAGTATGGGATTTAAAGCTTTTAGGTCCTAGGATCTAGAACCTAGGTAAAGCGCTTAACCTTGTAGGTCGGCATTTATGCCGTCATTTATTTTGATTTTGTAATTAATGCT